>CANJPG010000031.1 GCA_947476065.1 Fidelibacterota bacterium | reverse complement strand
GGGACCCGGGTCGAGGCCCAGCGCAAGACCCAGCGCACGCATTTCGCCGGCCACCGCGTGCATGGCCTCTTCCAGCAGCGGCTCGGCGATCAACTCACCCAGGGCGCCGTGAGTCAGGGCACTCATAGGATTGACCGTGATGTTGACCTGAAGCTTGGTCCAGATCTCCTGGCGGATATTGGTGCTGACCGTTGTGGCATAACCGCGAGGGCGAAACACCGCGGCGATATCCTCAAGCCCGCTGGCAACATTGCTGGGCCTTCCGAGGATGAGAGTCCGCGACGCCGTGTGCACGATCACGCCGTCATCACGCTCGCCGACGCTGCAGGTGATCACGCCCCAGACGACGCGGGCCGCATCGACGGCGCGGGCGATGCGGCCGTCGGCATCCACCGAGCGCAACCGCGTGCCGGCGAAGCGGCCGCCGAAGCTGTCGAAGAACCACCACGGTGTGCCGTTCATCGCAAAGACGATCGGCGTTTCGGGCCCGCACAGCGCGCCAAGCTGCGGCGCCACCGCCGGCAGGGCGTTGGCCTTCAAGGTAACAATCACCAGATCCTGGGGGCCGAGATCGGCGGCATTGGAAGAGGCTTTGATATCGGCATGCAGTGTCTCGCCGGCCAAAACCAGTGTAAGGCCGCGGCTATTGATCGCCTCGGCTTTGGCGGGCCGGGCCAGCGCACAAACGTCGTGGCCCGCGCGCGCCATCAACACCGCCATCATGCCGCCGATGGCGCCAGGCCCTACGATACAGATCTTGCGGTATTCCAAGGTCCAGTCCCTATGTCCTGCGGGGGGGATTTGAGTCTGGATTTAGCAGCCGAATCAAGGTCTAAATCAAACCTTCGGCACGTTCATAACAACACCGTCTGGGGACACTCATCATGACACTCAAACTCGGCCACCTTGCGCTCGCCTCCGCACTCCTGCTGTCGACTGCCGCCATCGCCCAGGAAGCCCCGCCGGGATACGGCGCGCCGATCACGCTCGACACCGCCAAGAAAATCATCGCCGCAGCCGAAGCCGAAGCGAAGAAAAATAACTTCAGCATGGTCATCACCATTCTCGACACCGGCGCCAACGCCGTCGCCATGGAGCGCATGGACGGCACCCAGCTGGGCTCCATTGACGTCGCCGCCGCCAAGGCAGCGACCGCGGTCAAATTCAAGCGCGCCACCAAGGTGATGCAGGATGCGGTCGCCGCCGGCGGCGAAGGTCTTCGCTTCCTCAGCATGCCGGTCATCACCGTCGAAGGCGGCGAGCTGCTGATCTCGGGCGGCAAGATCATCGGCTCCATCGGCGTCTCGGGCGGCAGCTCGGCCCAGGACGGCCAGATCGCCCGCGTTGGCGTCGCAGCGCTCGGCAAATAACCTCGTCTGCATTCTCCCATCAGGGAGGAACACCGCGTGCGCCGGCTCCGTTATTCCCATAAGATTGGGGAATAGGAGCCGGTGTCTTGCGTCAATTTGGTGCAGAGTGGTTTGCCGACGCGATCGTGCACACGACAGGGCTTTTCGCTGGCCTGATCGCTTGTTTGGTGCTCGTGTTCATCGCCGTGCGCCGCGCACGTACCGCCACCGTGCCCTCGGTCAAATCCCGCGTCATGCTCGCCCTCGGACTTTATGGCCTCGGGCTGATGACAATGCTCACCTGCTCGGCGCTGTATAATCTCGACGTCGATCACCCTGGGCGCGCTCTGCTGCGCCGCTTTGATCACGCCGCCATCTTCATGATGATCGCTGGCTCGATCTCGCCCTTCGCACTGCTGAGTGTGCGCGGCGTCCATGGCCTGCGACTGTTCGCGGGCATATGGGCGCTGGCCGTCACCGGCATTGCTTTGAAACTGTTCATCCCCGCGCGCTTCGAGCTTTTCTCGCTGCCGGCCTATGTGCTGTTGGGCTGGGTCATGATCGTCGCCTACAAGCCCATGCGCGCCGCCATCCCCTCGCCCGGCCTGCCGCTGCTGGCCATCGGCTGCGTGCTTTACACCACCGGCGTCGCGGTCTTCCTGTGGGACGGGCTGCACTACCAGTTGGCCATCTGGCACGGCATCGTGCTGCTGGCGGCGGCCTGCCACTTCGCCAGTATCGTCGGTTACGCGACCGGCCCCACGGTTGTCGGGTGGGCCTGTAGCCCGGAAGTCGGCTGAGGCGTAGTATCTGCGCATGCAACAGCGCGCCATTCCCTCCAGCGGCGAAATGCTGCCCATCGTCGGCCTCGGCACCTACCGCGGCTTTGACGTCGGCACCGACGCCGCTACCCGTGCCCGCTTGGGCGAAGTCCTCAACGTCGTGCTCGGCCCCGGCAAAGCCATGATCGACAGCTCGCCGATGTATGGTCGCGCCGAAGATGTCACCGGCGCGCTATTGGCCGACCGGGGGCTCGGTGGCCACGCTTTCCTTGCCACCAAGGTCTGGACCTCGGGCAAAGCCCAGGGTATCGCGCAAATGGAAAAGTCGCTCAGGCTTTTGCGCACCGACAAGCTCGACCTCATGCAGGTGCATAACCTGGTGGATGTGAACACTCACCTCGCCACGCTGAAGGGCTGGAAGGCCGAGGGCCGCGTGCGCTATGTCGGCGTGACCCACTACCACAGCGGCGCCTACCGCGAGTTGGAAGCCGTGCTCAAGGCCGAGAAGCTGGATTTCGTACAGCTCAACTATTCCCTCGACGACCGCGCCGCCGAGGAACGTCTGCTGCCCTTGGCCCGGGACCGGGGCATCGCCGTCATCGTCAACCTACCTTTCGGCGGCGGCGGTCTGGTGGGCCGGCTGGACAAGCAGCCGCTGCCGCCCTTCGCCAAGGACATCAGCGCCGGCACATGGGCGCAGTTGTTGCTGAAATTCGTGCTGGGGCATCCAGCCGTGACGGTGGCCATCCCCGGCACCGGCAATCCGAAGCATATGGCCGAAAACGTTGCGGCCGCCGACGGAGATCTCGCCAGCGGCCGCGAACAGATTTTAGCCTGGTCTAAAGGCAAGAGCCTCTAGTCAAACATCTTCGAGAACTTGCGGGCCTTGCGCTTCTTCCAGGCGCCGCGGTGATAGGCGTCCGAGCCGATCAGCGGAATGACGCTGGAGGCTTCGGCGAACACCATCTGCTCGTAGGTCGTCTCCACCTTGCCCCAGGAATTGGCTTCCTTGAGGGTCGAGGACGAACACGCACCATCGCGCACGTCGGCGACCGTGATCTGCACGGCGTATTTGTGCATCTCGGCTTCGACGCCCAGAATCTCGGCGCACACCACGGTGTCCTGCACGAAGTTCTTAGGCACGCCGCCGCCGATCATCATCAGGCCGGTGGTGCCGGCCTTGATCTTGATGTCGGTGAGTTCGCGGAAGTCGGCGATGGAATCGATATTGATATGCGACTTCGGATTTTTCACCTGGTGCAGCACTAGGCCGAAACCCGCCGACGAATCGGTGAAGGCCGGGCAGAAAATCGGCACATCCATGTCGAAGCAGGTCTCGACCAGAGATTCTTTTTTGCGGTTCTTGCGGGTCTTCAGCCAACGGCCCATTTCCTTGATGAAGGCGCGCGACGAGTAGGCGCCCGGCTTCAGGTTGTCGGCGATGTCGCAGATGATCTTGTCGCAGTGCTGCAGCTCTTCTTCGTCGATGTAGGTGTCGTAGATGCGGTCGACGTAGTTCTTGCGCAGGTGCGTGTCATCGACGAACTGCGAACCCTGATAGTGTTTGAAGCCCAGGGCTTCGAAGAAATCCATGTCGACGATGGAGGCGCCGGTGGACACGATCGCGTCCACCATGCCGTACTTCACCATGTCGACGTAAACCTGCATGCAGCCGCCAGCCGAGGTCGACCCGGCCAGGGTCAGGATGTTCGAGCACTTGGAATCATTCAGCATCATGTTGAAGATGCCGGCCGCGCGGCTGGTGTCGCGCGATGTGAACGACATCTTGCCCATGGCGTCGATGATCGGACGCGCGTCGAAGGAGGTCATGTCGATGTGCTCGACCACCGTCGAGAGCAAAAGGGCTTTCTCGTTGCTCTTGGCTTTCGCGGGGGGAGCTTTCTTGGCGGTTTTCGGCTTGGTTTTGGGCGCGGCCATGGGTCGTTCGTCCATTCCTGTGAAAGTTGGCAGAGAAAAAGGCAGAGGAAACCATCCCGGTCAAGCCGGAGCGGTCAAACAGCTTAAATGCGGCTTACTTTAGCTCGAGTGCCGGGCCGGCGATGTTACTGTCCGCAGACATTTCCGCGGGCGATTCGCCTTCCGACGCCGAGAGGCTGAGGACCGACTGCATTGGCTCGCCTGACGCAGGCGAGACCTCGCGCAGCACCGTACGTTTGCGCGGCGCCACGGCAAAGGGCATCGCCTCCGGCCAGACCGTCGCGGCGGCCGAGGAGTGGAAGCCATTGAAGCGCGTCGCCATGGTGGACCCATAAGCGCCGAGCATGCCGATCTCGATCCAGTCGCCTTCCTGCGTGTCCTCGGGCAGCATGAAGGGGCCCTTCATCTTGTCCAGGTTGTCGCAGGTCGGGCCATAGAACACGAAGGGCACCAGCTTGTCGGAGGCCAGGCGCGTGTTGGGCGTGTTCGAGTTCTTGCCCGAACGGCTCAGGGGCCGCACCAGACGCACCGGGAAACGCCAATTGAGGGCGCCGGCGTCGAACAAGCTGCCGTAGGTGCCGTCATTGATATAGAGGCGCCGGCCCTTGCGCAGGGTCACACGCACCAGCATGGCGGCACCGGCGGCCACCATGGCGCGGCCGGGCTCGCACCACAGCTGGGCGCCGGCGGCCACGCCGCCTTCGGCGATCAGGGGCTGGGCGGTTTCGATGATCGCGGCCATATAGTCGTCCAGCGGCGGCGGCGTCATGTTCGGATAAGTCGCGGGGAAGCCGCCGCCCACATCGAGGACGTCCAGCTTCACCTTGGCCTTACCGACGACTTCGGCCGCGCGCAGGATGGCGGCCTTGTAGGCGGCCGGATCCATGCACTGGGAGCCGACATGGAAGCAGATGCCAAGCTTGTGGGCGACCTTGCGCACATGGCGCAAGAGGTCGGCCGCCGCCGCGGGGGCAGCGCCGAACTTGCCGGACAGGTCATAGGCCGCCGCGTTGCCCGAGACGGCTAGGCGCACGAACAGATTGAGGTCCTTGGCCGAGCGGGTCTCTTCCAGAATCTTCATTAGCTCGCCGACGGAATCGAGCGCGAAGGTGCGAATGCCCAGCTTGTAGGCCGCACGGATGGATTCGCGGCTTTTCACCGGGTGCATGAAGTGCAGGCCAACGCCCTTCGGAAACAGGCCTTTCACAAGGCGCGCTTCCTCCAGCGAGGCGACGTCGAACTGGCGGATGCCGGCGGCATGCATGTGGCGCAGGAAGTCTGCACCCGGGTTGCACTTGACGGCGTACAGAACCTGGCCCGGAAAGCCGGTAAGGAAGCGCTGCGCCTGATTGCGTACGTGTTCTGGGAACACACACTGCACGGGCGCTTCGGGCTTCAGCCGCTTTGCCACGTCATCGACCGACCGGAAAAGCTCTTCCGCGGGGTCGTTCTGCAATGATTTCTCGAATTGGCGCGCTTTGAATTGGACCATTTTACCTTTAATTCCCCAGCCGGCCCGCTTTCAGCGGCGGCGTCACTCCAGCCCGGCCGGTTCCCCGGCAGGCAGACCACTTAACGACGAAGAGGAGATTTCAATCCCTAAGGACTTCAAATCTGGAGGCTTCCACGAGGTCGTCGTGGGACTGGCAAATGAAGCAGGCGCAGCGACGCACAGCCGCTGTAACGCGGGCGGGCGCGGCGTGCCGCGACAAGAATGGTCTCTGGTTTAGAAGGGGCATGCACGGCCTCCTTTTATCAATCAGACAAAAAACAGATAGTCCAACCAACGAAAGGACGCTTACGTCGTTGCTTAACGGCGACTTGCTTTAGGCACGTGCGCGTAACGTCTGGGTTCGCATTTACTCCTATTGGGCGGGAAATCAAGCAAAAATGTCCCCGCACCCAAATCTTTTTGCCCGCTGTGCTTCAGCGTCCACAGCGCAACACCACCAGCGGCGGCCACGAACGCGCTTCGGCGGGGGCGATGATGGCGATATCATGGCAGCCGCCGGTACTGCACGCGACACGCACGCAGCGCCGGTCTGGGGACCTGAGCTAAGGGAATGAACACCATGATCGCCGCATATCCGCTGACCACCATCGTCGTAGTGTTTTCACTTTTTGTTTACATCTGGGTAGCGATGAAAGTAGGCGCAGCCCGCGCAAAACATAATGTTCAGGCGCCATCGGTGTCCGGACCGGACGAATTCCTCAGGGTCTTTCGCGTCCACATGAACACCCTCGAGCAGGCGGTGATCTTCATTCCCGCCATCGCCCTCTTCGCCTCGGCCTGGGGCGATCTGCCCGCCGCCATCGTCGGCATTTTCTGGCCGGTGGGCCGCGTGGTCTACGCCATCAGGTACTACAAGGCGGCCGAGAGGCGCGGGCTTGGCTTTGGGATTTCATTCCTGTCATCCGTGGTGCTGCTGCTGGGCGGTCTGGCCGGCGCGGTCGCCGTGCTCACCCAAAAAATCTGAAGCTGGAAGTCGAGTCGGCAGCCTAGCCCGAGATCGGCACGCCGGCGAGGAAGCGCGCGAGCGCCTTCTTGGTCGTGCGGTGATTGACCAAGAGGCCGTGCGGTGCGCGTACCACCAGGTGATCGTCGTCTGCCGCCAGCAGCGTCTCGGCCACCCGCACATAGCCGTCGTTATCCCCGGCCAGGAACGGGTTGAAGCCTTTGGCCTTGCCCGTGCCGCCGGCGACGATTGCGTAATCCACGTCGGGCTTTGGCAGACGCCGCGCCCTGGCCGGCATCAGGTCGGCAGCGACGGGCGCCACCAGCCACCGCCCCGGGCCCCGCTTGGCGATGATCTCGGCCATGCGGGCGCCGCGATTGGGTGGCGCGATCATGAACAGTCCGCGCACTTCGATGCGTTCACGCCAGCTGCCCTTCGCCAGGGCCTTACGCACCACCAGCGCGCCCAGGCTGTAGGTCACAAAGGTCACCGCGCCCACGTCGCCGAAGTGATCGAGCACATGGCACAGCGCCTTGGCATGGGTGGCTACCGAGTGGCGCGTGCTGGCGTAGGTAAATCCCAGTGAATCGATATTGCGCTTGGCCAGCCAGCGTCCCAGGCCCCTGAACATGCCGTGGGCCTTCAACAGGCCATGCACCATGATCACCACGTGGGTGCGGTGGGGGCGTAGGCGATGGCGCTCGCGCATCTCTTCGAAACGCGCCAGGCAATGGTCGAAGGTGCCCCAGGCGCGGCGGATATTGCGCGCGTCCAAAAGGCGCGAATGCCCGGTGATGACGTTTTCCTGGATGCGCCAGCCGGCGTAGATCAGCCGGTCCGACCAGAACTGCCGGCCGCCCATAGTCGGCAGCGCCCAAGTCCCGGCGCGGCTGGTACTGAGGCGCTTAAGCGAGCGCCGCAGTGTTCTAGAGAGTGATTTGGACACCGCGCGGGTGACGGCCCGTCCGCGTTGACGCAGCGCAAGGCGGGCAATGCGCGCCTTCAACGTAATTCGTGATTTTTTCGCCGGCTTAACCAAACTATCGGCCAACTTATTTGTGCAGTTCTTTCCAATGCCGCTGCTCGTCCGCCGTGAAGGCGTCGATCAGCTGGCGGTAGACGCGTTCCAGGGTATCAGGACGGCTGCCCAGCTTTTCGGCGGCAGCCCGCACCTTGGCAATAATCTCTTCGACACGGCTGGGTACGACCACGCCGGCCACCGACGGCTTGAAATTTGCGGCCTGGGTGACAAACCACAGCCGCTGACACAACAACGGCACGATCTCGCGATCAAGGCGGTCGATATTGGCGCGCACATCGGCAAGGCTGTTGACCGGCATGCGCCAATCAGACTCCTTGGCGGCGCGTTTCGTGACGCGCTTGGCCTTGGACTTTGCCTGGGGCTTGGTCTTTGGCTTAGCTTTCGCCCTGCTCTTGGATTTTGCCGCCACGGATCCCCCGCACTCAATACTTGAAGGCCTCGTAGGCCGGGGCGGTCGTTCCACCCCAGGCACCATTGTACAACGCCAGCATACGCTCTGCTGCGGTTATCCCCGATGCCGCAATCTCCTGCAAGGGGGCGAGGTAGGCGGACTCATCGCGGCCTTTCTCCAGGCGCGCGCGGCGGGCAAGACCCGACGACGCGAGGGCCAGCACATCCTTAGCCAGATCCTGGACGCTGCGTCCGCCAATCCGGGCCTTTAGGCCCAGCACCGGCGCCTGCGTGCGCAGAAGCTCGCGGTCCTCGGCCGTCCAGGCCTTGACCAGGTCCCAGGCGGCATCAAGGGCCTGATCGTCGTACAAGAGGCCGACCCAGAATGCCGGCAAGGCGGTGAGCTTATCTAGCGCCCCGGAATCGGCGCCGCGCAGTTCGATGTAGTTCTTCACCCGGGCTTCGGGGAAGGCGGTGGACATGTGATCCACCCAGTCCGCGACGGTTGGAATCTGGCCCGGCAAGGCCGGCAGCTTGCCCTTGAGGTAATCGCGGAACGACTGGCCCGAAGCATCGATGTAGCCGTCGCGATAGACGAAGTACATCGGCACGTCGAGCAGGTAATCGACGTAGCGCTCGAAGCTCATGCACTCGTCAAAAGCAAAGGGCAGCATGCCGGTGCGTGCGGGATCGGTGTTCTGCCAGACCTTGCCCCGCATTGAGAGGCAGCCGTTGGGCTTGCCCTCGGTGAAGGGCGAGTTAGCCCACAACGCCGTCGCCAGGGGCTGCAGCGCCAGCGAGACGCGCAGCTTCTTGACCATGTCGGCTTCGGACGCATAGTCGAGGTTCACCTGCACCGTGCAGGTGCGCAGCATCATGTCGAGGCCCATGGTGCCGACCTTAGGCATGTAGGCGCGCATGATCTTGTAGCGGCCCTTGGGCATCCAGTGGATGTCCTCGCGCGTCCAGTCGGGCGTGAAGCCCAAGGCCAGCATGCCGACGCCAAGCTCATCGCCGACGATCTTCACCTGTGCCAGGTGTTCACTGATCTCAAAATGGGTCTGGTGGACATTCTCGACCGGCGCGCCGGACAATTCCAACTGACCGCCGGGCTCGAGCGAAATCGTACCCTTACCGCCCTGACGCAGCGAGATGACGTTGGCGCCTTCCTTGACCGGCTCCCAGCCGAAACGCTGCAAGCCCGTCAGCAGCGCGTTGATGCCTTGCGGACCTTCATAGGTGAGCGGCTTGTCGCCGGGTTTGACGAAGGCGAATTTCTCGTGCTCGGTGCCCAGGCGCCATTGGTCCTTGGGCTTGCAGCCATTCGCCAGCGTGGCGATGAGCTGCGCCTTGGACGTAACAGGCTCGTCCTGTTCGGAACGGAACGACGTCATGACGGCTAGCGGGCCCCTTTGATCGCACAGATACGGTATCCGGAGCAGGCGGCCCCAGCGGAAGATTATGGAAGGTTGCGGATACATAGGGGGCCGGCGCGCTGGGCGCCAGCCATACCTTGTGACAATTTTCCGAAACGCTTCCCGTGCAGGTCCTAGGCTGTCGGGTCTCTCTTGGACCAGTCTCCCACCAGCGCCTGCCAACACGCCACCGCCGCCAATACGGCGGTCTCGGCGCGCAGGATGCGCGGTCCCAGCCCCACGAACCTAGCAAAGGGCAGTTGCCTGAGGGCGTCAAGCTCGGATTGTGCGAAGCCGCCTTCGGGTCCGGCTATAAGCCCACACGGCGCACCTGGTTCGCATGCGGCCAACGCGTGGGCGATGGGCACGCCGCCGCCGGTTTCGTCGAGCACATAGAGAATGCGCGAAGGCGGCCAGGCCGCGAGAAAGGCGTCGAAGCTCACGGCATCGTGAACTCGCGGCACGGTGAGACGCTCGCATTGCTCGGCGGCTTCTACCGCATTGGCGGTGAGCCGGGCGATATTGACGCGCGTGACATCGGTGTGGCGCGTAAAGACCGGCAGCAAGGCTGACACCCCGAGTTCGGACGCCTTCTCGGCCAGGACCTCGACGCGTTTGATCGGCGCGAAGGCAAGCCACAGGTCGGGCTCGGCCTGCTGCGCGCGCGTTTGCGCCGCCAGCTCAAAGTGTACGCGGCGCTTGGCCGGGATCGTGACGCTGGCCCGCCATTCTCCGTCGCGCCCGTTGAACAGCAAAACCTGCGACCCAGCGGTCAAACGCATGACATGTAACAGGTAATGGGCCTGTTCGTCGGTTGCGTCGACGCCGGCACCAGGTGCCAGCGGCGTATCAGTATAGAGACGCGGAGGTTTGGCCATGTACCAAGGACAATTGAGCAGGGATGGGATTCTCGCCTAGTCTATCTCCATGCTCGACCGAAACGAACTACGCAAACGCTTTGAACGCCCCCGCTTCGAGAGGGATCTCTCGGCCATCCGCAAGCCGACGGATATTCCGCGCAACAGCTGGGTGGATGTCTGGCTGCCGCCGTTTCTGCGCCCCTTCGCGCGGCTGGCCCGCCTCGACCGTCCGATCGGCACGTGGCTTCTGCTGCTGCCCGGCTGGTGGGCCATTACCCTGGCCAACTTCGGCGCGCCGGATCGCAATCTTATGCTGCTGTTCGTTTTGGGCGCCTTGGTGATGCGGGGTGCCGGCTGTACCTTCAACGACATCGTCGACCGCAATATCGACGGCAAGGTGGCGCGCACCGCCACACGGCCCCTGCCCGCGGGCGAAGTTTCACTAAAAGCCGCCGTGATCTTCCTCGTCCTGCAATTGGCCGCGGGGCTGGCCGTCCTGCTGCAGCTCAACACGCCGGCCATTATCGTCGGGGCCGCGTCGCTGCTGCTGGTGTTCAGCTACCCCTATATGAAACGCATCACCTATTGGCCCCAGGCCTGGCTGGGCCTGACGTTCAATTGGGGCGCGCTGGTGGGCTGGGCGGCCATGCGCGACGGCCTCGAATGGGCGGCTGCCCCGCTCTATGCCGCCGGCTTTTTCTGGACGCTGGGCTACGACACGATCTACGCCCACCAGGACAAGGAAGACGACGCGCTGGTCGGCGTAAAATCAACCGCGCTGGCGTTGGGGTCGAAAACGCGGCCCTTCGTCGCGCTGATGTACCTGCTGACCATCGCGCTCATCGCTTATGCCAGCGTGCGCGTCTTCATGCCCGGCTGGCCCGCGCTGGTGTTCCTGGGGGCCGCGGCCGTGCATCTGGTGTGGCAGGTTGCCACCCTCGACATTAGCGATCCGGCCAACTGCCTGAAGCGCTTCCAGTCCAACCGCGATTTCGGATTGCTCATCCTGGCGTCTTTACTGCTGCAACGCGTGTAAGGGAGTGCCGTCATGCTCGCTAAGAAGAAGCTCGTCGCTTTCGTCGCAACGCAGCAGCCCAAGCGCGCCAAACGTTTTTACAGCGACATTTTGGGCCTGCGCCTCGTCGGCGAATCGCCCTTCGCGCTGGAATACAACGCGGGGGGCACCATGCTGCGCGTTGCCGTCGTCCAAGAGGCGGTGATCGCGCCTTACACGGTGCTGGGCTGGGACGTTGCGGATATCAGGAAGGCCGTGAAGGGCTTGAAGAAAAAGCGCGTCGCCTTCCAGCGCTATCCCGGCATGGGCCAGGACGACCTCGGCATCTGGGCCTCACCCAGCGGCGCCAAGGTGGCGTGGTTCAAGGACCCCGACGGCAATACGCTGTCGCTGACCGAATTTAGCCGGAAGTAGCCGCTACTCCGCCGCTTGCGGCCGTGGTGCCGGCGGTTGCAGGTACTGGTTGATGTCCACCTTGTCGATCTGGTCGGGGCGCAGGAACTGCTCGGCGTATTCCATATAGGCGCCCGAGCGCAGGAACAGCTCGAACAGATCCGGATCGACGTGTTTGTCCTTCTTCATGAACCAGAGAATCTTCAGGCTCTCGGACAAGGTCTTGGCCTTTTTGTACGGCCGGTCGGCGGCGGTGAGCGCTTCGAAGATGTCGGCGATGCCCATCATCTTGGCGGGCCATGACATCTGATCGCCCCTCAGCTTGTTGGGATAGCCGGTGCCGTCGATCTTTTCGTGGTGGCCGCCGGCGTATTCGGGCACGCGCTTCAAGTGCTTCGGGAAGGGCATCTCCTTCAGCATGTCGATGGTCAAAACAATGTGATTGTTGATCTTCCGGCGCTCGTCGTCGTTCAGCGTGCCGCGCGCGATGCACATGTTGAGCACTTCGCCGAGATTGTATTCGGCTTCGCTGTGTTCCGGCAGGTCGGCCAACAGCTGCTCCCAGCCCTCTTCCGCCGGCGGGGCTTTGTCGAGCAGCTTGGCTTCGGTCCAAGACAGGCCGAGTTTGCGGTCGAAGTTGCGGTACCACTTCTGCTTGGCGATCTCTTTGACCTTGTCCTGCTTCTCCTGGGACATGAACTCGCCGCCGATATTGGCATCGGCGATGAATGTCCATTGCGCTTTCAGCTCGGCGCAGCGGTCTTTGTACTTCTTGCGCTCGATACGCGCGTTCTTGCCCTTGGCGATGGACTTCAGCATGCGGATCTCGGCGTCGCGCTGCAGCACTTCGAAGCGCATGCGGACTTCATGGATGCGGTCGTAGATGGTCTGCAGCTTGGTGGCTTTGTCGACGACGAATTCGGGCGTCGTGACTTTGCCGATGTCATGCAGCCACGCCGCCACATGCAGTTCGTAGCGCTGTTGTTCGTCGAGCTTGAAGTCGGCAAAAATGCCGTCGGTCGCCGCCTCGGCCTTGCTCGCCAGCATCTTGGTCAGCTCAGGCACGCGCTGACAGTGGCCGCCCGTGTAGGGCGACTTGGCGTCAATGGCGTGGGCCATCACCTTGATCAGGCTGTCCATCAGGGCCTTCTGCGCTTCGATCAATTTCTGGTTATCGATAGCGACGGCGGCCTGTGAGGCCAGGGCTTCGATGGTGCGCTGGATGTCCTTGCTGAAGGCGACGACCTCGCCCGCGGCGTTCTTTGCGTTGATCAGCTGCAGTACGCCGATGAGATCATCGGCGTAGTTCAGCAGCGGAATGCACAGGAACGACTTGGAGCGGTAGCCGGTGCCCTGGTCGAATTTCTTGGTGCCCGAAAAATCGTAGCCCTCGGCCTCGTAGGCGTCGGGGATGTTAATCGGCTTCTTGGTGATCGCCGCCGAAGCCGAGACGTTGTTGTGGTTGGGCTGACCGGTTTCGGCGTTGTAGAGCCTGACCGGCGGGAACGGGATCGGCACACCCGTCGTGCCGCCCATGGCGATCTTCAGCGAGGTGGTGCGCATGATGGTGAACTTGAGAGCGTCTTCGTCGGTGCGCAGATACAAAGTTCCGCCGTCCGCCCCGGTGATGCTCATGGCCTCCAGGAGGATCAGTTCGGTCAACCGGTCGTGATTGCGCTCGGCCGACAGGGCAAGGCCAATCTCGATCAGGCGCTCAAGGCCCGAGGCGCCCGTGGCCATGCCGTCAGGCACGTTGTAGTTGGCCGCCGCACTGGAAGTTTGATCAATCGCTTCAGCCATGATCGCCACCTATTTCCGGCCACACCCGGCTTTCGCCAGGAGCCGGTGCCACATAATTGTGTGCACCTTGCCGGTACACACGGTTGCTGCAGAACCTCAGCCCACACTCGCCCGCTTTATATGACACCGCTCACAAGGTCGATTTTGTGTCACTTTTTAGAGGCGATTTTTTCGAGCCCTCAGCAGCTTAGAGCGAATTTGCGAACTAAGCGTAAAGGCCGTTCATCATAACCGCACAGTCTTTTTGCGACAAGCGAAGGCATCGTTTTCCCTTATAAGTTGAAATTGTAGCGGTTGCAGATACCGCTGCTCCTTCGGGCCAGGAGCCGCTTGACGGCTCTCGGGCCAGCGCCTTAAGTGCCCGTACTAGCGTGACATTTCCTCCCCCGGTCCAAAAACGGCCACGGCCATGCCCTACCAGTCCTTGCGCGAATTCATGACCCGGCTGGAGCGGGACGGCCGGCTTGTGCGGGTCAAAACGCCGGTTTCCTCCCATTTGGAAATGACAGAAATCCAGACTCGGGTGCTGGCCGAAGGTGGTCCCGCCATTCTCTTTGAAAATGTTGTGGGCCCCGACGGCGGGCGCTCGCCGATCCCGGTGCTGGTCAATCTCTTCGGCACCGTCGAGCGCGTCGCCTGGGGCATGGACCGCGAACCCCATCAGCTACGCGAAGTCGGCGAGACTCTGGCCTTCCTCAAACAGCCCGAACCGCCGGGCGGTTGGAAAGAGGCCCTCGAGCTGTTGCCCCTCTTGCGCACCGTCATGGTGATGAAGCCGAAGACTGTCTCCTCTGCGCCCTGTCAGGAGGTCGTGCTGACAGGCGGCGACATCGACCTCGGCAAACTGCCCATTCAAACCTGCTGGCCCGGCGATGCGGGCCCCTTGATCACCTGGCCGCTGGTCGTCACCAAAGGACCCGGCGGCGACAAACGCGACGTCTACAACCTCGGCATCTACCGCATGCAGGTGACCGGGCGCGACTCCACCTTGATGCGCTGGTTGAAACATCGTGGCGGCGCCGCCCACTTCGACCGCTGGAAAGGCAAGAAGGTTGAACCCCTGCCCGCGGCCGTCGTCATCGGCGCTGATCCCGGCACCATTCTCGCTGCGGTCACACCGGTGCCAGACACACTGTCGGAATACCAATTCGCCGGCCTCTTGCGCGGGCGCAAATTGGAACTCGTGGACTGCAAGACGGTTCCCCTTCAAGTGCCCGCCGAAGCCGAGATCGTCATCGAAGGCCACGTCCTGCTCGACGAGCATGGCGACGAAGGCCCCTTCGGCGATCACACCGGCTTCTACAACAGCGTGGAAAAATTTCCGGTGTTCAAGGTCTCGGCGATCACCATGCGCCGCGATCCGATTTATCTGTCCACCTACACCGGCCGTCCGCCCGACGAGCCCAGCATCCTCGGTGAAGCGCTCAATGAAGTTTTCATTCCGCTGCTGATCCAGCAGTTCCCCGAGATCGTCGACTTCTGGCTGCCGCCCGAAGGCTGCAGCTACCGCATCGCCGTGGTCAGCATGAAGAAGGCCTATCCCGGCCACGCCAAACGCGTGCTGATGGGTGTGTGGAGCTTCCTGCGCCAGTTCGTCTACACGAAGTTTGTCATCATCGTCGACGCCGACATCAACTGCCGCGATTGGAAGGACGTGATGTGGGCGGTTTCGACGCGCATGGACCCGGCGCGCGACATCACCGTCGTCGAGAACACGCCCATCGACTACATGGATTTTGCCTCGCCCGAGCCCGGCCTCGGCGGCAAGATCGGCATGGACGCCACCACCAAGATGTATCCCGAGACCAAACGCGAATGGGGCACCGAGATCCGCATGGCCGACGACATCGTCGCGCTGGTGTCGCAGAAGTGGTCCAGCTACGGCTTGCCCGGCAACGGCAAGAAAATATGGAAATAGGCCCTGTTGCGCGGCATGGGCGATCTCCGCATCCGGCGCACTTAAACAAAAATCGTACGTACTAATACGCAGGTCGCCGCGCGTTTGATGCTCGCGCAGCGAGTCGCACGCGCGGCGTGTCAACTTATTCTCGCGAGCCTGCAACTTCGCATGGAAAACTTACGTTGGCTTAGTGACCCGCCTATTTCCGGTCTCTGCCGCACAAAAACCTTCTTCACTTCCCACGCGCGGCGGGGCAGGCACGGTGCATCTCTGGGCATAGGCGCCCACCAACATGTGAGGACTTCCTATGACCATCTCCAAAAAAATCGCCTCTGCCCTGCTTGTCACGACGGCCCTCGCCTTGACAGCCGGCTGCTCGTCTTCGGGCACGACAGCGCCGATTACGACGACGCCGACCACACCGACAACTCCCGTGACGCCTGTCACTCCCGTCACGCCGGTAACGCCCGTGACACCGGTCACACCAACAACACCGACCGCGCCCTTGACCTTCAACACGCTGACTCCGGGAACCACCGTGCTATTTACTGCACACGCGGGCTCTGAGCTCATCACCTTTAAGGACGGCTTTGATCTGACCGGCACGACGGCCCCCACCGCGTCGGGCAGCATCACCGCCACCACCACCGGCTACAACATCACCCTGCCGGGCGCCGCCGGTTCGACGACCTATGCCGTTCCTAAGGCCGCCACTTTCTCCGCGACGTCGTCAAATCCGACGGCCAACCTCGCCGGCCGCTTCGCCGCATCCACACTGACCTATGCGACCTACGGCACCTGGGCCACCACCAGCGTCTCGGGCACCGTGCAGTCGATCGGCGTGTTTGCCGGCGGCGTTCCGGGCGGCGGCGGCGCGGGCGATCGTCCGAGCGAAGGCAACGCGTCCTACAGCGGCAAGACCACCGGCTTTGCCTCCACCGGCGCCGCGGGCAGGTATGCCGTTAACGGCAACGTCAACCTGACGGCCAACTTCAGCGCCAACACCATCGCCGGTTCGGTCACCGGCGTGACGGCACAGAAAATGGCCAACGACGGCACCTTGGGCGGCGTGGCCCTGGCCAACGACATCAGCTTGTCGGCCGGCAAGATCACCGGCATCACCTTCGTCGGCACGGCGCGCGCCGTGGATAGCGCCAATGCCCAGTTCGCCATGGGCGGATCCACCGGTACTTTCGGCGGCTCCTTCTACGGTGTCGGTGCAGCCGAGGCGGCGGGTTCCATAGCCATGACCCTGCCCGGCATGAACGTGATCACGTCCTTCGGCGTAGCGAAGTAGTTCCTTCGCTCCAATGAAGTTTTACATTGTTCTGGCGGCCGTCTTCTTGACGGCCGCCGCTCATGCGCAAACAGACCTCTTTCCTTCACCTGCCATCGAGCAGGCGCGCACCGCATTGGCGCGCGGCGACACCGCCGAGGCCGGGCGTTTTCTGGCCCTGGTTGACGAGACGGCCGTCGACATCAACGACCTCGATTTCCTGCGCGGCACTCTCGCCTTCGAAACCAAGAACTACCGCGAGGCCATCGACCGCTTTGGCCGCATTCTCGCCCGTGATCCTTCGCTCAACCGCGTACGCCTCGAGTTGGCGCGTGCACGGTTTCTGGCCGGCGACGATGGCGAGGCCGAACGCCAGTTCCGCGCCGCCATTGCAGCCGGCGTACCGCCACCGGTGGCGCGCAACATCTCGGGCTTCCTGGGCGAACTCAGACGGCGGCGGCACTGGGATTTCGATTTCGGCGCCGGCATCGCCGCCGACAGCAACGTCAACGTCGCCACCTCAGCACAGACCGTGGATATCTTCGGGCTGCCCTTCCAGATCGACCAGAGTGCCCGCAAAACCTCCGGCATGGGCCTGGCCCTCAACGGCAGCGGCAATTACCAGTGGGATATTGTCGACGATATTCGCCTAAAGGCCGGCGGCACATTCTACGACGCTGAATATAAAACCCGCGATTTTGTCGATCGTCAGCTGGGCCTTTACATCGGTCCGCGTTTTCTGCTCGACAACAACGCCGAGATTTCGGTGCTGGCCACCAGCGCCCGCCGCTGGGTCGGCGGCAAGAACCTGACCGAGGCTTACGGCGCCCGCATAGAGGGCGAGAAGCCCCTGGGCACGCGCTTTCTCTTCAACGGTGCGCTGAGCTGGCAGGACCAGTCCTACATGCGTCCGCAATACGACGACTATAGCGGCAACATCATGTCGGCTAACGGTGTGCTGACCTATGCCCAGGCCGGCGGTTTCCTGCGCGGCGTGGCCGGCGTCGTGCGCGAGCAGGCGCGGATCGCCCCCTTGCGCGACACCCAATACATCTTAGGCGCCGGTATCTATCGCCACACCCTGCCGTGGAGATTCTCGGGCTATCTCAGCACGCAACTGGGACTGGTCTGCTACGACGCACCGCTGGCGGCCTTCGCCCGTACGCGTCACGACACCCAGATCGACACACGTCTCAGCCTGTCCAACGCGCTGGCGACGCTCGGGCGCTTCACGCCGATCATCAGCTATATCCATTCCGAGCGGCTGTCGAATATCCCGGTTTACGCCTACAGCCGCGACCGCTTCGAGCTGGGTTTTTCATGGATCTTCTGAGCCTTTAGGCGTTGCGCCAATGACGGGCTGATAGCAGACTGCCGCTCCTTCACCCTGTCCGACGAGCCCCCATGTCCCAGCCCGACCTGCTCAATATCCTGTCCGACCTCATCACCGATGCCAAGAAGGCCGGCGCCGATGCCGCCGATGCCATTGTCGTCGACGGCACCTCCGTCTCGGTGACCTATCGCCTCGGCAAGCTGGAGCAGCTCGAGGGCGCCGAGGGCGGCGACATCGGCTTGCGCGTGCTCATCGGGAAACGCCAGGCTATCGTCTCGTCCGCCGACCGGTCACGCGAGGCCTTGAAGGAACTGGTCGAGCGCGCCGTCGCCATGGCACGCACGGTGCCGGAAGATCCTTTCTGCGGCCTAGCCGCGCCCGAGCAGCTGGCCAAGAACCTGCCGGTGCTCGATATCTGCGATGACCAGGACGTCACGGCGGCGACGCTGATCGAACAGGCCAAGGCCTGCGAAGCGGCGGCGCTTGCGGTCAAAGGTGTGACCAACTCTGAAGGTGCTTCGGCCTCGTGGGGAAAATCCCAGGTGGCCATGGCGGCCTCCAACGGCTTCGTGCGTGCCTATTCCTCGTCGGGTTCGTCGCTGAGTGCCTCGGTGATCGCCGGTGATTCCGATAAGGGCATGGAAACCGACTACGACTATTCGGCCGCGGTCTACTTCGCCGACCTGAAGCGCCCGGAAAAAATTGGCGCCACGGCCGGCGAACGCGCCGTGCGCAAGCTCGGCGGGCGTAAGGTGTCCAGCCGCAAAGTCCCGGTGATTTTCGATGCCCGCGCGGCCCGCGGCATGGTCAGCCACCTGCTGGGCGCCATCAATGGCTCATCCGTCGCCCGCGGCACGACCTTCCTGAAGGACGCCATGAACACCGGCGTCTTCGCCGATCACATCAACATCTTCGAAGATCCTCACCGCAACCGCGGCCTGCGCTCCAAGCCCTGTGATGCTGAAGGTTTGGCCAATAAACGCCGCGCGCTTATCGACAAAGGCGTGCTGACCACCTGGATTCTCGATCTGCGTTCGGCGCGGCAGCTGAATCTGGCGCCCACCGGCCACGCCACGCGCGGCACCGGCGGCCCGCCGAGCCCGGGCACCACCAACGTCTGGCTGGAAGCCGGAGCCTTGAGCCCGACCGCGCTTATGGACGATATCAAGGACGGACTCTTCGTCACCGATCTCGTCGGCCAGGGCGTCAACAGCGTCACCGGCGACTACAGCCGCGGCGCCGTCGGTTTTTGGATCGAGAACGGCAAGCTGACCTATCCCGTGCACGAGGTGACCATCGCCGGCAACCTCAAGGATATGTTCAAGCACCTCACGCCCGCGAACGACCTCGACCTGCTTTACGGCATCGACGCGCCGACGGTGCGCATCGACGGCATGACGCTCGCGGGAACCTAGGCGAGCGGTACCTCAGGTATCCTTGCGCTCATTGTAGCGCTTGAGGAACTGGTGCGCGCGTTCGATGGCTTCCTGCAGATGCGGCGGGCGGACGGTGTGGGCGACGCTCGCGCGCACATGCATCAGCAGATAGCCGAAGTGGTGGTACATGACATCGGCATCCTGAAGCTTCTGCGCCAGGCTGAGCAGATAGTTATGCAGCTCGGTGTCCTTGTACTTGGTCTGGACGTCTTCGGCTTTTTTGTAGAGGTCTTCGATCACGTCTTTCATGTCGTCTCTGCCTTTGTGCGCAATTGTTATGTCGGCCAGCTCCCTCACCACACCGGCAGGTTGAGCATACACCCCGCATGATGATGAGAAACAGTGGGATAAATGTCTGGTCTAATGGAAAATATCCCGATAAATCGCGGGCTTTTCCGGGAACATTTTTCCTAGGCGGGAAACACCAGTTTGACCGTCTCGGGGTCTATGCCGATGTTGGCCGGCAGGTGGGCGATGATATCTCCGTCGGCCTGCACGGGACGGCCCGCCACACCGGTCACCACCACCTCGCGGCCAGGTACCACGCGCACATCTGATAGCTTCGAGATCACACCCAGCATCAGGGCCACGCCGTAGCGCGCCGTGTTGAACCAGCCATGGCCCTGCATCAGCACCACATGGAAACAATCGTCGCGCAATGAGGCGGCCGGCGCGGCGATGAACGGCCCGCCGTAACGCCGGCCGTTGCAGGCCACCATCGATGACGTCGCATAGGGCACGCCGTCGATCAACGCGGTACAGCCGGCATGGGTTCCGGTGAAGCCCTCCACCGCCGCCTGCCAGACATAGGCCAGAGGACCCAGCCGCTTTTTCAGCGCGAGCGAAACGCCGGCGACAACATTGGCGTCAAAGCCGGCCCCCGCCATCATCACAAAACGCCGCCCATTGATTCGTCCCACATGGATCTTGTGGACAGGACCCCGCGCGAGCGTATTGGCCAGCGCCGCGACGCTACGCGCCAGACCGATCTCGTCGGCGAGCACGTTGGCGGTGCCGAGCGGGATGATGCCCAAAGCGATCTCTTTGCCGGCGAGGCCATTGACGATTTCGTTGACGGTGCCGTCACCGCCGGCGGCGGCGATGACATCCACGTCCACCGCCGCACGGGCGATGGCTTCGGCGTGGCCCGGCGCTTCGGTGAGGGCGATGCTCACGGCACAGTTTTGCGCCCTCAGCGCCGCGACCACGGCATCAAAGCGGTCTTTACGGTTGCGTCCCGCTGCGGGATTGAAAACGGCCAGGATGCGCCGCCCGGCGACGGCTGAGGGCTCCGCGCGCTGCGCAGACTGCCCCGCTGCGGCCTCTCGCGCCGCATTCCGATCCATGCCGTCCATGTGCGGCGGTCCTACGGTATCGCTCATCGCTTTGACAGTGACAGTTCTGTTTCAACCCCATGAAGTCTGCATGAAGACAGACCCTGGGACTCTAGGCAAGGGACTCGGGCTCACCTACATCCGTTGCGCGCGGATTGGCTTTTCAGGAGAATGTGTTGCGCGCGATTGGCAGCTCCCTCAAGTTTCGCACCATCTTCCTTTCCGATATTCATCTCGGCACCCGTGGCTGCAAGGCCCACTTTCTCCTCGACTTCCTCAAGCACACCGAGTCCGAAAAGCTCTATCTGGTCGGCGACATCATCGACGGCTGGCGTCTGCGGAAAAACTGGTTCTGGACGCAAGAGCACAACGACGTGGTCCAGAAGATCCTGCGTAAGGCACGCAAGGGCACCGACGTCACTTATGTGCCCGGCAACCACGACGAATTCGCCCGCGACTTTCTTGATCAGGAGTTCGGACAGATCAAGGTGGTGCGCGACGTAATCCACCACACGGCCGATGGCCGCAAGTTCCTGGTGGCCCACGGCGACGAATGCGACGGCGTGATGATCTACGCCAAGTGGCTGGCGATTCTGGGCGACACCGCATACGTCGCGGCGCTGACGCTTAACACTTGGTTCAACGCCATCCGCCGGCGCTTCGACCTGCCTTACTGGTCACTGTCGAAATACTTAAAGCACCGCGTCAAGAACGCTGTTCAGTTTATCTCGAACTACGAGCAAGCCATGGCGCGCATGGCCCGCGAGCGCGGCGCCGACGGCATCGTCTGCGGCCACATCCACCACGCCGAAATCCGCGACATCGACGGCATCACTTACCTCAACGACGGCGATTGGGTCGAAGGCTGTACGGCGCTGGTCGAGCATTTCGACGGCCATTGGGAAATCCTGCACTGGGCCGATCTGCGCGGCCTCGTGCCCAACGAGCCCATGACCGCCGACGACGACGCAATGCCCGACTTCCCGAGTGTCATCCCGACCTTCCCGTTGTCGTCCTTTGGCAACATCCCGCTCGAGGCAACCAACAAGGCAAAAGAATGCGAATACTCATCGTCACCGACGCCTGGCATCCCCAAATCAACGGTGTTGTCCGAACCCTGACGACGCTGGCCGCGCATCTGGCCGCGGCGGGCTACGAGGCGATCACCATCACGCCCGACCAGTTCCGCAGCATGCCCTGCCCGACGTATCCTGAAATACGCCTCGCGCTGATGCCCGCGCGAAGCATGGCCAAAAAGATCGAAGGCCTGCGCCCTTGCGTGGTGCATATCGCCACCGAAGGCCCCCTCGGCATCGCCGCGCGCCGCTATTGCATCAAGCGCAAAATCCCCTTCACCACCGCCTTCCACACCAAGTTCCCCGAGTACCTCAACGCCCGCATGGGTGTGCCGGTGACTTGGACCTACAAGGCCATGCGCCGCTTCCACGCCCCCGCTTCTTCGGTGATGGTGGCCACGCAAACGGTTGAAGATGAACTGCACAGCCACGGCTTCATCAACATCAAGCGCTGGAGCCGCGGTGTCGATACCGCCCTGTTTCGTCCCCGCGACAAAAGTTTCCTCGACCTGCCGCGCCCCATCTCGCTCTATGTCGGCCGCGTGGCGGTCGAGAAGAACATCGAGGCCTTCCTGCAGGTCAAACATCCCGGCAGCAAAATCGTGGTCGGCGAGGGCCCGCAGCTCAAGGAGCTGACCCGCAAATATCCCGACGTGCATTTTGTGGGCGTGAAGGAGGGCGAGGAACTGGCCAAGCACTTCGCCGCCGCCGATGTCTTTGTCTTCCCCAGCCTGACCGATACCTTCGGCTTGGTCCTGATCGAAGCCCTGGCCTGCGGCGTGCCGGTCGCTGCCTATCCTGTCGCCGGACCTTTGGACGTGATCGGCGACGCGCCGGTCGGCTGCCTGCACGCCGATCTCGCCGTCGCGGTACAGCGGGCCATCGGCGCCTCGCCCGAAGCTTGCCGCGCCCATGCCGAACGATTCTCCTGGGATGCCAGCATGCAGCAGTTCCTGGCCAACATCGCGCCGTTCCCCCCGGAGCGCTTCTTTGCGTCCAATAGTGAGGCCCAGCCGAAGCCGGCAGCGGCGGCCGCCTAGTCCTTGGGAGCCTGCATCATCATGGCCGCCGGAGCACCTTCTCCGGCCACGGGCTCTCGCTCCATCATCTCGCGCTGCTGGCGTTCCTCGTTTTCCTGCAGCACACGCCGGGCTTCCAACTCGACGGCCTCGGCCGGCAAGAGCTCGGTCCAGCCCGAGGCAAAGGGTTCGGTAGGCACCGAAATGACGGCCTTGGGCAGGGCGTCTGACGGCAGGCGCGGATAGGTCTTCTCGGCCACGGGGGCCTGTGACAGGTCGTGCGTGCTGCCGGCGCCGAGGTAATAGGCGGCAACCAGCACGAGGCTGCCGGCGACCACATACCAAATCGCCTTACCGCCGTTCGACGGATCACTGCGCGATTGCATCGAGGCCTATACCCCTGTTTTCACTGCCGTTCTCACACGCGGCGAAGTCCTCTATTGTCCGCCCATGGAGATACCGAAGCAAGACGCGTCCAGCGCATACCTCTTCTGCGGGAAGATATGGGCAAGCTGCTGAAAACCATTGGCCGCAAGCCCCTGGTCCAGCGCAGCGTGGCCGGGCTGATCGCCGGCCTCATGGCCGCCGTTAAGCACACCACCCGCTGGGAGGCGGTGAACGCCGTGGCCGCCGCCGCGGCGCAAGCCGGGCAGGCGCCCGTCATCGTCGCCTTCTGGCACAACCGATTGGCCATGATGCCCGCCTGCTGGCCCGGCCGCGCCGCCTTCCACATGCTGATCTCCTCCCATCCTGACGGGCGACTGATTGCAAACACCATCGCCCATTTCGGCTACACCTCCGTCGCCGGCTCCTCGACCCGGGGCGGCGCCGACGCCCTGCGCCAGATGGCCCGGGCGGTGAAGGACGGCGCCAGCATCGGTGTGACCCCCGACGGGCCGCGCGGGCCGCGTATGACGGTCAGCGACGGCGTGCTGGCCTTGGCCCGGCTCACCGGCGCGCCGATCCTGCCGCTGGCGGTCTCCGTCAGCCGGCGTATCGTTCTCAAGACCTGGGACCAGCTGATCATCCCCTTGCCTTTCGGCCGGGGCGCCATGATATGGGGTGATCCCTTGACCGTGCCGCGCGACGCCGACGACGCCGCGCTGGCCGCCCTCAAAGACCAGCTCGAAGAGGAACTGACCCGCGTGAGCAACGAGGCCGACAATCTCACCGGGCACATCGCCATCTCCAGAGGAGAGGCCCGGGGAGAAAGCAGCGATGCGCGCGCCTGACTTCTGGCGCGAGGACAACGGCATCTCGCGCCTGCTCGAGCCAATCGGCCTGATCTACGGCGCCGTCACAGCGCGCCGTATCGCCCGCGCCAAGCCTCTCCAGGCCAGCGCGCCGGTCATCTGCGTCGGCAACCTCACGGCCGGAGGTACCGGCAAGACCCCCGTCGCCGCCTCCATCGCCGCGCACCTGTCCGACCGCGGGCGCTCGCCGGCCATCCTGCTGCGGGGCTACGGCGGCAGCTTGAAAGGCCCTGTGCGCGTCAGCGCATCGAGCCATAGCGTCGATGAGGTCGGCGACGAAGCTTTGTTGCATGCGCGGCACTTTCCCACCTGGGTGTCGCGCGAACGTGCGCTGGCGGCGGCCCCCGCCATCGCCGGCGGCGCCGACGTCCTGGTGATGGACGACGGTCATCAGCATCCCGGCCTCGCAAAGGATTTGTCCCTGGTGGTCGTCGACGGCCTGAGTGGTTTCGGCAATGGCCGCATGATTCCGGCCGGGCCCTTGCGCGAGCCGGTGCGCGCCGGGCTCGCCCGCGCCGATGCCGTGGTGCTTGTCGGCGAAGACCCGCACCAAATCGCCCCGCGCTTGTCGGGCCAGCTGCCGGTGTTGCGCGCCCACTTAGCGCTGGGCCCCGAATGGCAAAGCCTGCGCGGCCAGAAAGTCGTGGCCTTCGCCGGCATCGGCGATCCAGACAAATTCTTCCACGCGCTGCAAGCTGTTGGTGCGCGGCTGGTCGCGGTGCATCCCTTCGGCGATCACTACGGCTATGCTGCCGCAGACATCCAGCCCATGCTCGACGAAGCCTACGCCGCCGACGCCATACCGGTGACGACGGTGAAGGACGCCGTACGCCTCGATCCCGACCAGCGCCAGCAGGTCAACGTGCTGAGCGTGACGGCGCAGTGGGAAGATCTATCGGCCCTCGACGGCGTGCTAAATAAAGCAATCGGCGGCTAATGCGCCTCCGGGTCCGGACCGGTGTCGATGGCAAGGCCTAGTTTCTTGGCTTCCGTTATGATTCCGGCGGTCGCCGCGACATTCGTGCCCGCTTCCACGCCCGCGATGGTCAAGGCCGGCTTTGGGGTGCGGCTTGCGAGCCGTTGAAGTTCCGCAGCCACCATCGCATTCGCAACAGTTTTTCCGCCGATCGACACTGTTCCATTGGCAAAAAGCTGAATGGGAATCTCTGCGTTCGTCTGCGCGACGGGCAGAACCGCGAGCACCGTCTCGGGATCAAGCCGCTGGTCGAACCATGTCGCGCCGAAATGCAGATGGGGGCCCGTCGCGCGCCCGGTCATGCCGATCTCGCCGATGATATCGCCCTGCTTCACCTTCTGGCCTTCGGTGACATAGAGCTTGCTCATGTGGATGTAGAACGTCTGCAAGCCGTAGCCGTGATTGAGCATGACCGTATCGCCGGTCATGATCAGCATCTCTTTTTCCATCGACACAACACCATCCGCCGCCGCGTGCACGGGCGTACCGGTGGGGGCCGCGATATCAAGGCCCGTGTGCGGCGCGCGCGGCGAGCCGTTGAGGATACGCTGGCCGCCGAAGACACCCGAGATGCGGCCCTCGGCGGGGCGGATGAAGCCGGTCTCGAAGAACGGCGTCAGTTCGAGTTTCTTGCGTGCGACAGCCCAGTAGCCGTTCTCTAGGGCGATCTTAGCCGCCAGTTCCGGATCGGGCGTGACCAGCTGCTGCGGCACGCCGTCGACACGGTCGATTTTCCAATCGCGTTTGGCCACCGTTAAGTGCCGTACGTCGCGCGTGCCATCGGGGCCCGTGATTACGAGATCGACCTTGGCAGGCGCGTCGCGGTCAATGCCCAGCAGGAACTTGCCATCAACGGTCACCGGTACGGCGTGACCGGCGAAGGCGATCTTCGATCCGGGCGGCGCGGTGCCCGTGACCAGACCCGCCTGCTCCATGCGGCCGCCAAGGGTAACATCCAGCGCCAAGGCCGGCGTCGCCATCATCATCGCCGCACCAAGTGCAGACGTAACAAAAGCGGGCATGCGCATCATAGAAGTGTCCCCTGACTGCCGCCGCCGGTCTTCTTCGCTACCGGACGCGCGGGCTTGGGCGCGGCACCGTCCACATGCACACCGACGCTGCCGTCGGCGAACTCGATCTTGAGGCCGGCGCCCATGGGCGCCCCGGCGACGGCCGTGACCGGCGCGCCGCCCTCGTCCCAGACCATGGCGTAGCCGCGTTCCAAAACGCGCTTGGGCGACACCGACTCCAGGCGCGCCAGCATATGTTCAAGGCGCGTCGCCGCGTCGTTCCCGGCCCGCGTCAGCGCGCGCAAGGCACGGTCGGCAAGGTTCGCCACGTCGGTGGAGTGACGCCGCAGGTCCGTCGCAAACCGATCCAGATTCAGCCGGCCCGTCAGCATGGCAAGGCTTTCGCCCTTGGACGCGATCAAGCGTTTAGGTGCTTCGGCCAGGCGATGATCCAGCGCGTCGAGATCCTGGGTCTTTTGCGCGACAATCATGTCGAGGCGCGGAATCCCGCGCACTAGACCTTCGAGATGAACGCGGCGTTCTTCAAGCGTGCGGGCTGCCGCCTGCATCATGCGGCTGTAGGTTTTCTCCAGATGCATGACCAGCTCGAGCCGCACCGGCACCGCCATCTCGGCGGCGGCGGTCGGCGTTGGAGCCCGCCGGTCGGCGGCATGGTCGATCAGCGTCCAGTCGGTTTCATGACCCACGGCGGCGATTAGCGGCACAAGCGACGCCGCGGCCGCGCGCACGACGATCTCTTCATTGAAGGCCCACAAATCTTCCAGACTGCCGCCCCCGCGCGCGACGATAATCACATCGGGCCGTGGAATCGCGCCGCCCACTTCAAGCGCATTGAACCCGGCAATGGCGGCGGCTACTTCAGCGGCCGCACCCTCGCCCTGCACCTTCACCGGCCAGACGATGACCCGGCGCGGGAAGCGGTCGGCGAGACGGTGCAGGATGTCGCGGATCACGGACCCCGTCGGCGAGGTCACCACGCCGATGACTTCCGGCAGATAGGGCAGGGCCTTCTTGCTTGTTTCGTCGAACAGACCTTCGGCGGCCAGTTTCTTGCGCCGCTCTTCGAGCATCTTCAGAAGCGCGCCCTGTCCCGCCAGCTCCATCGACTCAATGATGATCTGGTAGCTGGAGCGCCCCGGATACGTCGTCAGCCGTCCGGTCGCAATGACCTCCATGCCCTCTTCGGGGCGCAGCGCGATCTTGCTCATGCTGCCGCGCCAAATAATGCCGTCGATGACCGCGTTTTCGTCCTTCAGGCGCAGGTAACAATGGCCCGAGGCCGCGATCTTGGGCTGGGAAATCTCGCCCCGGACCTTCACGTAGCCGAACGAATCTTCCACGGTGCGTTTCAGCGCCGCCGACAGCTCGGTGACCGTAAAAGCCGCGGCGTTGGAGGCCGTTTGCGGGCCTTCCTCAAGGTATGATGACAAATCGCTCATGGCTCTGTTATGCCACAGCCAGCGATAGCCTTACAGTGTGGGGACGTAATGCGGGTATTGGTTGTAGGCGGCGGCGGACGCGAACATGCCTTGTGCTGGGCCCTGAGCGCCTCGCCACTGTGCGACGCGCTGTTCTGCGCCCCCGGCAACCCCGGCATCGCCGAGGTGGCCACCTGTTTGCCCGTCAGCGCCGAGGATATCGCAGGCCTCGTCGCCCTGGCGCAGAAGGAAAAAATCGACTTCGTCGTGGTCGGCCCGGAAGGCCCGCTGGTGGCTGGCTTGGTCGATGCGCTGTCCGCTGTCGGCATCAAGGCTTTCGGTCCCAGCGCCAAGGCCGCACGCCTCGAAGGCTCCAAGGCCTTCATGAAAGACTTCTTCGCCCGCCACAATATTCCCACCGCCGCCTACGGCCGCTTCACCGATCCCGCCGCCGCCAAGGCCTTCATCGCCCAAAAGGGCGCGCCAATCGTGGTCAAAGCTGACGGCCTAGCCGCCGGCAAGGGCGTGATCATCTGCCAGAGCGTTGCCGAGGGCCACGCAGCCATCGACACCATCATGACCGACAAGGCCTTTGGCGCCGCCGGCAACGAAGTCGTGGTTGAGGAATTCCTCGAAGGCGAAGAAGCCAGCTTCTTTGCCCTGGTCGATGGCTCTACGGCGCTGCCGCTCGCCGCCGCCCAGGATCACAAGGCCGTCGGCGACGGCGACACCGGCCCAAACACCGGCGGCATGGGCGCCTACTCACCGACGCCCGCCGTCGATGACGCCATGGCCGCGCGTATCATGAAAGATATCATCACGCCGACGGTCAACGGGCTTAAAGCCGAAGGCACGCCCTTCAAAGGCGTGCTGTTCGCCGGCATCATGATCACCAAGGATGGCCCCAAGACGCTGGAATTCAATGTGCGCTTCGGCGATCCCGAATGCGAAGTGCTGATGACGCGCCTGAAGTCCGACCTGCTGCCGGCGCTCGTCGCGGCCGTCGATGGCCAGCTGAAAAATTTTGACCTGCGCTGGCACGACGAAACCGCCCTCGTCGTCATCATGGCCGCCAACGGCTATCCCGGCACGCCCGAGAAGGGCACGGTCATCGGCGGCCTCGCCGATGCGGCCAAGATCGAACACGTGAATGTCTTCCACGCCGGCACCAAGGCCGAAGCGCGCGACGGCAAACCGGTCATTGTCGCCAACGGCGGTCGCGTACTGGCCGTCACCGCGACGGGTAAAACAGTCAGCGATGCCCAGGCGCGCGCTTACCAGGGCGTCGATGCGATCATATGGCCAGGTGGTTTCTGCCGCCGCGATATCGGCTGGCGCGCGGTCGCCCGCGAAAAGAAAGCCTAAGCTCTACTTGCACTGCGTCGACAGCGTCTGTGATTTGGGGTCCAGCGGCGGCGAGGTGTCGTCCACCAATTCGACGCCCGAATAAAATCCGCGGTCGGTGGTCTCGGTCGCCACATCCAGCAACGCCTTGGTGAACACGTCCTTGCGCTGGCCCTGCAGGTCGGCCGGCTGGGGCATGTTCTTGTACAAGTAGAGCAGGATCTTTTCATGCACGACGGGGATCATGAAACAGGCCGGGCGCTCGTTGAGGCCGACGTCGAGCACCATGCGCACGGTCACCACCTGATATCTCACCGTGCGGCCGTCGCCGTAGGGCGCCATGATCGGCGCCAGCTGCACCTTGGCGCCGCCGTAGCCGATGGGCTGCTCCTCCGCCGCGCGGAGGGTAGAGACAACCGGCAAAGCTGCGGCCAGCAGAAAAAGCAAACGCAGGGTGTTCATGCCGCCATCGTAAAAGGAACCACCCTCTGCCGGAAGCTGAAACTCTAGCGTCGGGCGGCGAAGAAATCTTTCAGCAGCGTCTCGGCGCGGCTGGCATTGACGCCACCTACCACCTCGGGGCGATGGTGGCAGGTGGGCTGGGAGAACACCCGGGCGCCGTGATCCACACCGCCGCCCTTGGGATCGTAGGCGCCGTAAATGACCCGGCGCAGGCGGGCGAGCGAAATGGCGGAGGCGCACATGGCGCACGGCTCGAGCGTGACATAAAGGTCGCAGCCTGCCAGGCGCGGCGCGGCGACCTTTGCGGCGGCAGCGCGAATCACCAGCATTTCGGCATGGGCGGTCGGGTCAAAACGGGCCTCGGTCTCGTTGCCGGCGACGGCGAGGACTTCGCCGGAGGCCGAATCAACGATGACGCCCCCCACCGGGACCTCGCCGCGGGCGCCGGCCGCCTCGGCCTCCCGGAACGCCAAGGCCATGTAATCGGTTACGGAATCAGCCATGGCCGGCACAGTCGTCGGATCGCGGGAGGCCGTCAAGCCATGCAACCGAGATTGGTTAAGGACAGGTAAGAATTCAGTAACCCCCGGGGCGTAAGTTTATCCGATGGTTCATCCTGTCAGCAATCTCGTGAACGTGGCCGGTCAAAGCGTTGACCGCGCGACCCTTACCGGCCTTCAGAACGCCAGCGCCAAAAGCGGCGTCAGCTTCCAATATCTGGTGGCCAAGGCCGCTCAGGAAAGCAGCCTCAAGACCGACGCCCAGGCCGACACCTCCTCGGCCACCGGCCTGTTCCAGTTCACGCGCGGCACCTGGCTCGACATGATGAAGAAATACGGATCGCTCTACGGCTACGGCGATCTCGCCCAGAAGATCTCCACCGGCAGCGACGGCAAGACCGCCGTCACCGATCCCGCCGCCGAAAAGAAACTGATGGCCCTGCGCGGCAACGCCGAAGCCTCGGCGCTTATGGCCGCCGAATATGCCCGCGACAACGCGACCAGCCTGCATGAGACCCTGGGCCGCGGCGTTGATGCGCCCGACCTCTATCTCGCCCACTTCTTGGGCGCCGCCGGCGCGGGCCAACTGCTGAACGCCGCGTCCAGCGAACCCAAGACCTCCGCCGCGTCGATCCTGCCCGCCGCCGCCAAGGCCAATCAATCGGTATTCTATACGCCCGAAGGCCGCGCCCGTTCGGCTGCGGAAGTTGTCAAACTCGTCCGCGAGCGCTTCGCGGGACAAATGGACCGCTACGCCGACGTCGCCGCCGCCATGACCGGCGAGAACGGCGAGCAAATCGCCGCACCCGAGCGCACGGCGGCACCGCTGCCGGCGCAGTTCAACGACGTGCGCGGCGCCCTGGTCAAAGCCGAAACCAAAGCCACTGATCCGACCAAGGCGATGATGTCCCACTACATGCTCGAGGAACTGGCCAAACTCATCGCCACCAAGCCCATGTCCATGAGCGACGGCAGCGAGGAAGAGGGCGGGCAAAGCGACGAGACCACGCTGTCCTCCAACGGCTTCCAGGGCTCCGACTGGGCCGCCGCCATGAGCCGCGCCGTGACCAAGAACGGCAATCTCACCGCCGACCAGGACATGTTGGAACGCAACATCGCCAAGGGCCGCGCCGGCGAGGCCAAGCGCACCTACGACATGCTGAATGCCGTACCGGCGGTCCCCTTTGTGGCACCCCGCCGCGACGATCCGAGCTGAAACCTCTCCCTTCCTTGACTTCCAGCCGGTAGCGCTCTACTTCGCCTGCCTAGGAAGGCGATCCCAGGAAGGAAGCCAATGAGTAGCTCAGCCCCCCTCATCGGCATAACCGCCGACAGCGAGGAGCCCAAGGACGGCGCCCGCAGCGATTATTCCAAATATCCCTGGTACGCCGTGCGTGCCAACTATTGCGGCGCCGTGCGTGAAGCCGGCGGCGTGCCCTTGATGCTGCCCCACGAAGTGTCCCTGATCGCCGAATACGCGGGCTTGCTCGACGGCCTCTTGGTGTCGGGCGGAGCCTTCGACGTCGATCCGGCGCTGTTCGGCGACACCACGCGCCACGAAACGGTCATCCTCAAGGAAGGCCGCACCGATTTCGAGCTGGGCATCACCCGCGCCATGCTGAAGGTCGACAAGCCGATCCTGGGCATCTGCGGCGGCCAGCAGTTGTTGGCGGTGGCCTTGGGCGGCACGCTGATCCAGCACATCCCCGACGAGATCAACGACCCGCTGCCCCACGAGCAGCCCAACCCGCGCCACCAGGCCGGCCACGACATCACCATCACGCCGGGCTCCAAGCTGCACAAAATCACCGGTGTAGAGTCCGCGCCGGTCAACAGCGCACATCATCAGGCCGTCAAAAGTGTGCCGGCGAACATTGTCATCGATGCGGTGGCGCCCGATGGGGTCATCGAAGGGATCGAGGACCCCGCGCGCGATTTCTGCATCGGCGTGCAGTGGCATCCGGAATTCCACATCAGCCCCGCCGACGTCAAACTGTTCGAAGCCTTCATCGCCGCCGCCAAAAAGCGCGCCAGCGTATGAGCCCAGAAAAAAAGAGCGCCGAGGCCGGCGACCGCATCGCCAAGGTCATGGCGCGCGCAGGGCTTTGTTCGCGACGTGACGCCGAGAAATGGATTTTGCTCGGCCGTGTCGCCATCAACGGCAAAGTGCTGGAGAGCCCCGCCGTCACCGTGAAACCCGGCGACGACGTGCGGGTCGACGGCCAAGCGCTGCCCACCCCCGACCGCGCGCGCCTGTGGCGGTTCCACAAACCCAAGGGGCTCGTGACCACCCACAAGGACGAAAAAGGCCGCACCACGGTCTTCGAGGTGCTGCCGTCCCACCTGCCGCGCGTGGTCAGCATCGGCCGTCTCGACCTGACGTCGGAAGGGCTGCTGCTGCTCACCAACGACGGCGGCCTCGCGCGTGAACTTGAACATCCCTCGCGCGGCTGGGTGCGCAGATACCGTGTGCGTGTGCACGGCCGCGTCGAAAATTCCACGCTGGCGCGCCTCAAGCGCGGTGTGACCGTGGAGGGCGTGCGCTATGGCCCCATCGACGCCGCCATCGACAGCACCATGGCCGACGGTCAGGAAAAAAATAAGGGCGGCAGCAAAAGCAACACCTGGGTCACGGTCGCGCTGAGTGAAGGCAAAAACCGCGAAGTGCGTAAGGTGATGGAGTTCCTGGGGCTAACGGTGAACCGCCTGATCCGCGTGTCCTACGGCCCCTTCCAGCTCGGTAAACTCGAGCCGGGCGGCCTTGAAGAAGTGCCGGCCCACGTCGCCCGCCAGCAGTTGGGCGGCGCGACCCCCACCGGCTTCAGTCTGAAACGCAAACGCGCCAAGGATGGCCCAGCGACAAAAAAGCGTGATGAAAAAGCCACCGACAAAGCCGAATCTTAAGGCCGGAAAACCGGGCACCCTGCGCATCATCGCCGGCGCCTGGCGCGGCCGCAGCATTGAAACCCCGCCCGGCGACATCGTGCGCCCGACCTCCGACCGCGTGCGCGAAGCTTTGTTCAACCGCTTGGCCCATGCCTTCGAAGATTTTCGCCTGCCCGGCGCCCGCGTGCTCGACGTCTTCGCCGGCACCGGCGCGCTCGGCTTGGAAGCCCTGTCGCGGGGCGCGGCCCAGGCGGTCTTTCTCGACCGCAATCCCGAAGTCATCGCGCTGATCAAACGCAATGTCGCCAAGCTGGACTGCGACGACCGCGCCGTGATCATGAACGCCGACGGGGCCCATCCACCCCGGGCCGCCGTGCAATGCGATGTGGCTTTCCTCGACCCACCTTACGGCGAAGGCCTGGTAACGCCGGCGCTTAATGGCTTGCTGCTGCAAGGCTGGCTGAAGCCTAGCGCCCTGGTGACGGTCGAAACCGACGCGAGCGAAGCCGCGCCTGAGGCGCACGGGTACACGCTGGTCGACCGGCGGCCTTATGGCCGCGTCGCCGTCAGCATTTTACGCCTGAACAGCTAACGCTCCGGCACCACGGCGCCGAGGTCCACCGGATCCTCAAGCGACGGCGGCGGGGCCACGTCGATGGCCAGTCCGTCTTCAGGCTTGGCTTCTTCTTCGGCGAAGTTGCGCTGATAGACTTTGCCCTGCACGGTGTGGATATAGTCGTGGCTGGGATGCTCTTCCGGATGCGGCGCGAAGAACCAATCCCATTCCTCGTTGTGAACAATGGTCGGCGTCAAAGGCAATTTGAGCGCCTTCAACAAATCGCTGCGCGAGACGATCTTGTCGTCCTGCATCACAAAACGCTCGGTGTCGGTGATGATCACGCCGATGCCGGTGGCTTCCGTGGCGATGGCTTTGCAGTGCTGCTCCATAATCTGGTAGGCGAGCTTGTCGGAATCCAAATCCGAGAAGCCGCGTGTCTTCTCGAAATGCTCGACGAACGGACCCGCCAGTTGGGTCAGGCAATTGCACGAGACGATGAGGTCGGCCTCTTTCAGATGCGGAATGCGCGGGGCACCCGCCGGCGTGTGCGGGCCGGGCGGGCGATTGTCCTTCATCTGCTGGAAGACACCGGTGATGTCGGCGGTGAGCAGTTTGACGTTGAAGTGCTTCTTGGCCTCGCGGCGCACCTGGGGCATGTGGAAGATATCGACCAGATAGACGCGGTCGAACTTCTCGGCCAGCGCCTTCAAGGGCACCTCAAGCAGTAGCCCCGAGCCCAGCACCACGGCGATGCGCTGGTGTTCGCAGAGGTCGGAGGCCTTGACGATGAAGTTGCGGGTGGCGCGCTGATGGGCCGCCCAGGCGGTCGCACATCTTTTGGCGCGGAACTCGAGCGCGATCAGACGCTTCAAATAGCCGAACTTGCGCGTGCGCTCGGGCGCGAAGGTCGTCAGATAACGGAGAAACTCGCCGATCATACGCGTACCCTATCTCCGGCCGAACAGGCGTTCGATATCCTTCAGCTTCAGCTCGACATAGGTCGGGCGGCCATGATTGCATTGGCCGGCATGGGGCGTCACCTCCATTTGCCGCAAGATCGCGTTCATTTCCGCGCCATTCAGCCGGCGTCCGGCGCGCACCGCGCCGTGACAGGCCAGC
>CANJPG010000030.1 GCA_947476065.1 Fidelibacterota bacterium | reverse complement strand
GGGATCGGCGATGACGGGCAGGGCAGGCGTGTTGATGACGCCATCGCTGCTCCGCGCGCCGAGATCGCGGGTGACCTCGCCTTCGACGCCCGCATAGAAGCCGTTAAAGGCCAGCGTCTCGTAGCCAGCGCGCAGGCGGAACGTATGGGCATAGGCTTTCTGCGGACGGCTGGCTTGATCCACCCACTCATAGCGGTAACGTCCGTCGAGCTTGAACTTGCCGTGGGTGAGTGCACCGGCCAGGGTGGTCTCTTGTGCAATCGGTTGTGCATAGGCCAGCGGGCGCTGTGTCGCGCCGACCGTCACCAGCGCCAGGGCGCGGTTGATGCGGTCGGTGCCCCATGAAAGGGGTTGGCTAGGCCCGCTTAAAAATTCAGAGCCCCCGCCCCAGATGTCGGTGCCTTCGCCGGGCCTGAGCACGGTATTGCCGGCGTCGTTGGTGACCACGACCTCGTAGCCCGAGAACAATGCCACGGCCAGATGGGCGCCGTCCTCCATCTCCACAAAGAAGTCGGTGCCGCGCACGCCGATGGTGCCGACGGGTGTGCTGACTTTGACGGCCTGCGTGCCGCCGACGCGCTCCACGGCGCCCGCCACCAGGCGCATCGCGCCGCCCGTGACGCGCAGGGCCGCGCTATTGGCGCCGCCTGAGGGGTTGAACACAAATTCGTCGATGACGACGTCGGCGCTGGGGCCCAGCGTCAGCTTGGTGCCGTCGGCGAACTGCACCAAGAGTTTGCCGTCAGCGGCGGTCTCAAGAATGTCGTCGGAGAATATCTGCGCGCCGGTGGTGAGTGGCACAGGACCCGCGCCGCGCGTAACGCTGGCCGCACCCTGCAGCTGCGCGACGGTGCCGACTGCGGCGGTCTGCGCGAAAGCCGCAGTGCCCGCGACGAGCGCGAGCGCGAGGGTCAACCCGCGTTGTAAAAATCTCATTTTCATCTCCCCCTCAGCCGTCGTCCTAGGGCTTGTCCCCAGGATCCACGGCCACCATCCCATCTGCCGTGAGATGGATCCTGGGCCTTCGCCCAGGATGACAGCGGCGGATTACCTACCCGCGTGGACCACTACCCGCGCGGATTATACGGTTTTTTCGCCGCCCAGGCTTTGACGAATTCTTCTAGCTCGGGGTCGGGGGTTTTGGGCAGCATGAGTTTCAGCGTTACATACTGGTCGCCGGCGGGGTCGCGTTTGGTGGCGGCCACACCTTTGCCCTTGAGGCGCATGCGGGTGCCGCTGTTGGCGTTCTGGGGCACGGTGACGGTAACCGGCCCATGCACCGTCGGCACCTCGACCTTGCTGCCCAGGATGGCTTCGCCCAGGGAGATGGGCACTTCCACGTGAATGTCGCGGCCCTCGCGCTTGAACGTCGGGTCTGGCTTGATCTTGACCTCGACCAGCGCGTCGCCGCCGGTGGTGCCTTGGCCCTTGAGGCGTATGGCCTGGCCATCGCTGATGCCGGCGGGAATCGTAATGTCGAGGGACTTGCCGCCGGGCAGGGTGACGCGGCGCTTGGCGCCGGTGGCCGCATCGGCGAAATCCACTTCCAGCGAAAAGCGCGTGTCCTCGGGGGCGTCCTGGCCGAACGCATTGCCGCCGCGACCGCCCATGCCGCCCGGTCCGGCCCCACCGCGGAACATGCCGCCGAACAGGTCGGACAGATCTTCGAAGGCGAAACCCTGGCCGCCGGGGCCCTGGGGCCCACCGCCAGGTTGACCGCGAAAGCCGCCGCGCCCGGCGCCTTGGGAGAAGGGGTTGTGGCGCACTTCGGCGCCCGAGGCGTCGATCTCGCCACGGTCGAAGCGCGCGCGCTTGGCCGGGTCGCCCAGAATATCGTTGGCGGCGTTCAATTCCTTGAAGCGGTCCTCGGCCTTTTTGTCGCCGGGGAAAAGGTCGGGATGCGACTTCTTCGCCAGGCGGCGGAAGGCCTTCTGGATGTCGGTATCGCTAGCGTCCTTTTTGACGCCGAGAATGGAATAGGGGTCTTTGGCCATTATGGGTCCGTATGGTCGCGCTGAATTATGCCACTGCTGTCAATGCGGTTTCTGCCGTGAGCTTTTGCGGCACACGTTTTATCTGTCCTCATAGGTGAGGATGCCAGTTCAGTTTGTAAAGGTCATAACCGGTATTACCGAGTCGCGCCACGCCCGTGGCGGCCACGTTTCAAGCCGGTAACATTCCCCTATGGTTGTTTTGCATCTAATCGCCTTTATAGTGACCGGCATTCGCCACCGGGATACATCAAGCGTCAGATGAGCAAGCAGCGCAACTGGAAGAAATGGGCGCAACCGATTGTGGTGCCCGCCATCGTTTTTGTCGTTGTGGCCGCCATGCTGACCATTGTCAGCCGCCAGGTGCGCAGCCTCCAGGACGACGTGCGCCACACCCAGGAGGTCAAGGACGAGCTGGCCATCATCGACACCGCCCTGATCGAGGGCGAAACGGCGGTGCGCGGCTTCATCCTGTCGGGCGACGAGGAGATTCTGAAGCCCTACGTTGCCGCCCGCACGCGGATCGGCATTTCCCTCAGCCTGCTCGACAAGCTGATCGCCGACAATCCCGCCCAGGTCGAGCGGCTGGCCGTGCTCAAGCCGCTGGTCGCTGAACGCCTGCAGCAGTTTCAGAACGCCGCGGCGTCGTTCAATCCAGACCGCAAGCTGCCGCTCACATTGGGGCGCGGGCCCGAGACCCAGGCCAAGACCCACGACGCCGTTGTCGCCATGGTCACCGAGGAAGACCGCCTGCTGGCCGCACGCCGGGCCAGCGTCAATCGTATCAGTGCCTATCTCATCCTCGGCGCCTACGCGGCGCTGTTCATCGTCTTGACCGCGGCGATTTACGCCCTGGCCCGCGCCCGTGCGCGCCGCGACGAGCTGGAAGCCGCGCAAGCCGCCTTACGCGCCACCAACGACAAGCTGTCGGCGGAAATCGGCGAGCGCGAGAAGGTCGAAGACCAGCTGCGCCAAGTGCAAAAGATGGAAGCCATCGGCCAGCTGACCGGCGGCATCGCCCACGACTTCAACAACATGCTGGCGGTGGTCATCGGCGCCCTCAACATCATGCAGCGGCGCATGGCCAAGGGCGACACCAACGTCGGCGAGTTCATGAAGGCCGCCATCGACGGCGCCATGCGCGGCGGCGCCCTGACACAACGTCTATTGGCCTTCGCGCGCAAGCAGGTTCTGGAGCCGCGCGCGCTGGACGCCAACAAGCTGGTCTCGGGCATGTCGGACCTCGTGCGCCGCACGGTGGGCGAGATCATCCAGACCGAGGTTATCTTGTCTGGCGGCCTGTGGCGGGTCTACGTCGATGCCCATCAGCTGGAGACCGTCATCCTCAACCTCGTCGTCAATGCACGCGATGCCATGCCCGACGGCGGGCGGCTGACCATCGAGACCGCCAACGCCCATCTCGACGAAGGTTACGTCGGCCGCCACATGGATATTCCGCCCGGCCAGTATTTGCTGCTGTGTGTCTCGGACACGGGCACCGGCATGCCGCCCGAGGTGCGGGCCAAGGCCTTCGATCCGTTTTTCACGACCAAGAGTGCGGGCAAGGGGACGGGTCTGGGCCTGTCGCAGGTTTACGGTTTCGTGCGCCAGTCGGGCGGGCATGTGAAGATCTATTCCGAGCCCGGCCAAGGGGCGACGGTGAAAATTTACCTGCCGCGCTATCACGGCGAGGGCGACGAGCCCCAGCTTGAAAAGCCCGTCAACGCCAACTCGCCCAAGGGCCACGCGGAGGAGCTGATCCTGGTGGTCGAGGATGAAGCCGCCGTGCGCGCGCTGACCGCCGAGGGCCTGCGCGACCTGGGCTACAGCGTGCTGGCCGCCGAAAGCGGCGCCGAGGCCTTGAAGCTGCTCGATCAGCATCCCAAAATCGGTCTTCTGTTCACCGATATCGTCATGCCCAACATGAACGGCCGGCAGCTGTCGGACGAAGCCAAAAAGCGCCGGCCGGATCTCAAGGTGCTGTTCACCACCGGCTATACGCGCAATGCCGTCGTCCACAACGGCACGCTCGATCCGGGCGTGCGGCTGTTGGGCAAGCCCTTCACGCTCGAGCAGATGGCCATCACAGTGCGCGACGTGCTCGACGGCAAGCGCGATTAAACCAGAATGAGCACCCTGCTCACGCTCGTGCTGCTGCTGCATCTGATCGTGGCGCTGCCGGTCTGCGTGCATATCCTGCTGACCAAGGACGAAACCGCGGCGCCGCCGTGGCTGGCGCTGGTGCTAAGCTCGCCGTTCCTGGGCGCGTTCTTCTACTGGATCCTGGGCATCAACCGGGTGCAGCGCCGCGCGCGGCGGTTCCGCGGGCGGCAGGCGCGCTACATCCCCCAGCCCCGTGACCGGGCGCTGCCCTTCGCAGATCTGCCGACCGGCCAGCAACGCCAGCTGTTCCACTACGAAAGCGCGGTGCATGACTCGCCGTTCCTGGGCGGCAATACGGTCACACCCTTGATCGGCGCGGACCAGGCCTTTCCCGATATGCTGAGCGCGATCGCCGCCGCCAAGACCAACATCGCGCTCTCGGTTTACATCTTCGATGCCGACGAAATCGGCGAGAAGTTCATCACGGCGCTGACCGCGGCTTTCGCCCGCGGCGTCAGCGTGCACGTGTTGGTGGACGAGATCGGCAGCGGCAACAAATCGCGCGACGCCGACCGCGAACTGGCCAAGGCCGGCATCGAGACGGCGCGTTTTATCCCGCAGAAGATCAAATTCCTGCCGGTGGTGAACTTGCGCAACCACCGCAAGATCATGATCGTCGACGGTACGGTAGGCTTCATCGGCGGCATGAACATCTGCTTGAACTACGGGCCCAAGGCAAAAGGCGGTTCGCGCAGCGCCTCACGCGAGCCCGTGCGCGATTTGCATTTCCGCGTTACCGGCCCGGCGCTCGAGCAGATGAGCGCGATTTTCGAGGAAGACTGGAAGTTCGCCAGCGGCAAATCCATCACCTTGCCGGTCACCAAGGCGCGGCGCGAAGATGCGAACCTGCCCCAATACGTGCGCATTGTGCCCGACGGCCCCGACAATCCGTTTCAGCGCACTTTGTGGATCATGCTGGGTGCCTTGGCGCTCGCGCAAAAGAGCGTGCACATCCTCACGCCCTATTTCCTGCCCAACGCCATGCTGACGTCTGCCTTGGCCGTCGCGGCGCTGCGCGGCATCGACGTGCGCGTGGTGGTGCCGGCCAAAACCGACATCAGGCTGGTGGATTGGGCCATGGCCGCCAAGTTCCAGGATCTGCTGGAACACGGCGTGAAGATCTACACCGCCGGCAAGCCCTTCGATCACTCCAAGCTGATGGTGGTGGACGACGTATGGGTGCTGGTGGGCTCGAGCAACTGGGATCAGCGATCCTTACGCCTCAACTTCGAAGCCAACCTCGAATGCTACGACGCGGACCTCGCGGCGACCATGGAGGCACACTATCAGGCCATGCAGGGCAGGGCCGAGCTGGTCTCTCTGGCCCGGGTCCAGGCCGTGCCCCGGCGCATCCGCCTGCGCAATAACCTGGCACGGCTGTTCACGCCGTATCTTTAGGTCGTCTATAGTGCGGCGATGAAAAACGTCTTCCTCTTCCTCGCGGCCCTGGTCGTCTCGCTGCTGATGGCCGAGGCGGCCATGCGCCTGGCTGGCTTCAAGCCCCGCGAAGTGCGCATCAATCCGTTCTTCGTGCCGGGCACGGAGACCACCTGGTCGGTGCCTGACGCCGAGTTGGGATGGATCAACAAGGAAGGCATATCGCGCGCTATCGAAGGCGACCATGTGGACATGACTTTCTGGAGCATGAGCCGGCGCGCGACACGGCCTGATGCCGCCTTGCCCGCCGACGGCCGGGCGCAGGTGATGATCATCGGCGGCAGCAATTTGCAGTCTTACGGCGTGCGCGACGATGAGTCGTTTCCGTGGCTGCTATCGGAGCACTATCCGACGCTCAGCTTCGAAAACTTCGGCACCGGCGGCTATTCCACGGTGCAGGCCGGATTGCTCGCTGAACGCGCCTTCGATCAGCTCTATGGCGCCGACAAACCCAAGCTCATCCTGCTGGCTTTTGATGACGCGCATCTGCTGCGCAATGTCTCGGACCAGTCCTGGGTCTATTCGATCTCGGACGCCCAAGGGAACTACGTCGCCCCGCCCCACTACCGCGAGCACGGCGACGCGTTGACGTTTCATCCTTTCCGCACCATCGGCTTCTGGCCCTTAGAAAAACACTCCGCCGCGCTGACGGTGCTGCACAATGTCTGGCTCCAGTCGGTGGTCTACAACAGCGCGCCCGAAGCCCTGCCGGTCACGCGCGCGGCGGTGCAGGACATCGCGACCTTCGCCCAGAAAAAGGGTGTCGCCTTCGCCGCCGTCATCCTCGACGACCGTGGTCAGACCGCGAAGTCGGTCTTCGAAGGCCAGCCCTTCCCGTGGCACGACTGCAGCGGATTGGAACGCACCAACCCGGCTGAATACATGCTGAACGAGGGCAGTCACCCGAACCCCAAGCTGCATGCCCACCTGGCCGAATGCATCGAAGGTTGGCTTGACGCCGAGATATTGCCGGGGCTCGCCAAGTAGCGGGAACCTCCGCAATTTTCGCGCGTTATCCAGTTCGACTTAACCTCGGCTGAACTGGACCCTGCGCCATGCTGCGTACCGTGCTGATCGTTCTTCTTATCCTGATGCTGCTCGGCAGCCTGCCCATCTGGACCTACAGCTCGGGCTGGGGCTATTACCCCACCAGCGGCCTAGGCATCGTCGTCATCGTGCTGCTGCTCGTCGCCTTTAGGGGCCGTAGCCGCGTCTAGGCAAAAGAAAACGCCCGAGCTTGCGCCCGGGCGTTTTTATCTCAAGCCTTGAAGCCGCTTACGGCTTCTTGAACTTCAGCAGGAACTGGTCGGTCTTGCCGCGCACGCCGCTGTCGAAGACTTTGCCGGTGTGATCGTCGGCGGGGTGGGCCAAGATGTTGCTTTCGCCGACCAGCTGGAAGCCGACGCCGGTGACTTCGGCCTTGACGGCTTCGGCGTCGATGCGGTGCAGGATTTCGGTGTCGCGCGCACCTGATCCTTTCGCCGCCGCGTGATCGATGACGATGTAGATGCCGCCCGGCTTCAGGATGTTGAACACAGACTTGTTGTAGGCGGCCATGTTCGCCGGTCCGAGCATCGGGTTGTGCATGTCGTGGTAGTTCAGCGAGGTCCACACCACGTCGACTTTTTCCGGCGCCTTGACCTCGTTGATGGGCGAGCTGATGACTTCGATGTTGCCGTAGCCGGGCTCGGCGGCGATTTTCTTGACGCCGTCGGCCATGGTGGCGCGCATCTTCAGCATTTCGTCGGGCGTGAGGGCATAGACCTTGCCTTTTTCACCGACGGCTTTGGAGAAGATGCGGGTGAAATAACCGCCGCCCGGGATCAGGTCGATGACCTTGTCGCCCGGCTTGATACCGGCATAAGCAACCGACTCAGCCGGATGACGGTCGGCGTCGCGGGCCTTGTCGGCCTCGGGACGGCCAGCGTCGGAGACGGCGTCGGCGATGCCCGCTGGGACGGCCATATCGGCGGCCTGCAACGTGGTGAACGCGGCAAAGCTCAGCGCGGCGCCGGCGAGAATAGTGGTGAATTTCAAAGCAGCACGCATCGAAACCTCCCTCATTTGTCTGTGATTGTTTTTGTGGGATAGGCGAGTGGCGCAAGTTTACGCGGCGGATGATGGCTTGTCTGTGACAAGTTTTGGCAGAGCGGGGGAATACCTAATACCGCTGTCGTCCTGAGATTTATTCCCAAGATGACGTTGCGGGTGCGTTAGCCCAGCCTATTAACGCCATCAAAAGCCGCGGTTTTGTAACACTCGGCCAGGGTGGGGTAGTTGAACACCGTGTTTACAAAATAATCAATCGTGCCCTTGTGGGCCATCACCGCCTGGCCGATGTGGATCAGCTCGGCGGCGTCTTCGCCGATGATGTGCACGCCGAGAAGCTCGCGGGTTTCGTGGTGGAAGATCAGTTTCAACAAGCCGGTGGTGTCGCCCAGGATCTGGCCGCGGGCGATTTCCTTGTAGTGGGCCTTGCCCACTTCGTAGGGGATGCCCTCTTCGGTGAGTTCTTCCTCGTTGCGCCCGACGGTCGAGATTTCCGGGATGGTGTAGATGCCGTAGGGGAACAGGCTGGGGGTGCATTCCGATGGCGCGCCAAAGGCGTGACAGGCGGCGAGGCGGCCCTGTTCCATGGAGGTGGAGGCAAGGCTCGGAAAGCCGATGACGTCGCCGACGGCATAGATATGCGGCGCTTCGGTTTGCAGCTGGGCATTGACCTTCAGACGTCCGCGGTCGTCGGCTTTGATGCCGGCGGCGGCGAGGTTGAGCGTGTCGGTCGCACCCGTGCGGCCGATCGAATACAGCGCCTTGTCGGTGATGATCTGCTTGCCCGAGGCCAGCGTGACTTTGACGCGCGCACCCTTGTCGTCGTCGACGAGTTCCAGCTTGCTGACTTCTTCGCCGAGCCGGAGCGTGGCGCGGTTCTGCTGCATGTGATGGGCCAGATGGCTGGTGATCTCGCGGTCGACGAAGGGCAGCAGATGGCTGCGTTTGTCGATGACGGTGACGCGCACGCCAAGGGCGGCGAAGATGGTCGCGTATTCCAGGCCGATGACGCCGGCGCCGATCACGGTCATGGTGCGCGGAAGCTCCTTTAGCGTCAGGATGTCGTCGCTGATGAGGATGCGCTGGCCGTCGAAGGGAATGCTTTTGTCGCGCGTGGCGACAGTGCCGACGGCGACGATGATCTTGCCAGCGGTGACGTTGCGCGTGCCGCGGCCGGTTGCGTCTTCCATGCAGACGGTATGCGGATCGACGAATTTCGCATTGCCGACGGCCAATTCGATTTTATTGCGCTGAAGCTGGTGGCGCGTGACGTCGATCTCGTGGCGGATGACGTGGTCGGTGCGAAAGTGCAGGTCAGGCATGGTGATGTGCTGCTTGACCGTATAGCTCGAGCCATAAATGCCGCGCTCGCGGTATCCGGACAGGTGCATCACGGCTTCGCGCAGGGTCTTGGAGGGAATGGTGCCGGTATTGATGCAAATGCCGCCGACGACGGCCTGGCGCTCGATCACCAGTACGCGGCGTCCGAGCTTGGCGGCCTGGATCGAGGCGCGCTGGCCGGCGGGGCCCGAGCCGATGACTATCAGATCGTAATCGTAGGTCTCGGCCATGATATCCCCGCGCCACTGTTCCCCGCCCTACGATGCTAGGTCCCGGGTAACAGGTCAACAGGGGTCTTGGTTAAGAGTATGGAAATATTGAGGTTTTGCGGCAGATCAGGATGAAGTTTCGTCATCCTGGGCCTTGTGCCCAGGATCCAACCATCAGCCGACGCAGATGGTGAAATGAATCCCCGGGACGCGCGCACCCGACGATGGCGGTGAGATTACTGCGGCGGGGGCGGAGGCGGATTTTCAAGCGGCGGCATGTCGCCGGGCGGTGGGCCTTGCATACGTTCGCGTTCGCCGCGGGGGCCGCCACCCATTCCTTGGCCCGGGCCTGGGCCGGGACCAGCGCCCATACCCCGGCCTTGGGGCGGGCGGTCGAGCAGTCGGGCCAGCGGCGCGCGGTGCTGGACGTCCAGTTTGGCGGCGGCCGCGGCGATGGAGCGGTGGAAGGACTCAAGGGCCTCGGCGCTGCTGGCGCGCATGTCGGCCAGGGACTTGTCGAGAGCGGCCGCATCCAGGGTTTCGGCGCGAATGATCGCCGCGCTTTGTTTGCGGGCGGCGGCCAGGTCCTTCAGCGCCTTGTCGATGGCGGGGCGCTCGGCCTGGAAGGATTCGCGCAGCGTCTGGGCCGTCGCCGGATCACCGGGGCGATTTGGTCCGCCCGGGCCATCACGGCCTTCGCCGCGCACCATCATCTGGCCTATCATCGGGCGGAAGCCGCCGCGGCCCATATTGCCGACGACAAAGCCGACTACCAGCGCATTGGCCAGCAGCGAAGCCAGCAGCACCCATTTCAGGGTGCGGTTGCTTTTGGCTTCAGGGGTCGGCGCGTTGTCGCTCATGTTATTCACCAATCAATTGCAGCACATCGACGCTGTCCGCCGCATCGGCGTAGTCGTCGTTGGTTTGTGCAGAAAGCGCCTGCGCGCCGGCAAACTGGGTTTCGGTGGGAAGCGCGGCCCCCAGCACGATGCCCAGCATCGCGGTCGCCGTGGCCAAGGTCGCAATCCGCATGGGCGGGAAGGGCCACAACGTGCGGCGCTGGGCGCGCACACTTTGCACAAGGCCCTGCGTCGCGCGCGCCTGCAGCCAGGGCGACGGAGCCGGCACACGCCAGCTTTCCATCGCCGCATTCAGCTTGGCATCGCTAATCTCGGGCGTGTTGCTCATGGCTCTCTGTCCTCAAGATGACTCAAATTCTGTTTCAACGACTGTTTGGCGCGATGCAAAAGCGATTCCACGGCGCCGACACTCACCTTCATCACGGCCCCCGCTTCGGCCAGGCTCATGTGCTCGAAGAAGCACAATGTGACCGCCATGCGCTGGCGTAGCGGTAGCGCCAGCACGGCGGCGGCGACGCCGGCTTCGGTTTCGCCGGCCGCCATGACTGCATCCTGGCTCGGCATGGCGTCGGCGGTTTCGGCGGCGGCGTCCAGATCGCTCATCTGCCAGGGCCGGTTCTTTCTATAGACGTCGACCATGCGGTTATACACCGCGCGCCGCAGCCAGACATGGAAGCTGGTTTTCGACAGCCAGCCTTCTCGGTAGCTCAGCATGCGCATCAGCACGTCCTGGGCGATGTCCTCGGCCTGGGCCTTGTGGCCGACCAGGCGATAGGCGATGCGGTAGACGTCCTCGGCATGGCGCTCGACCAGGAGCGCAATGGCGGCGGCGTCGCCCGTGCGGCTGCGCGCGATCAGCGCCGCGTCAGTTGCCTGCGCTGCGCCCGCGCCCGTCAGGTCCTGCGGTATCCGGTCTAGAGCCATATGCGACATGTCATATAGAGAGACGGCCCTGCTTTTATTTTCCTGCGGCGCAGGAAACCCGCCGCCGGTCCGTCTCTTGAAAACCGGGCTCAAGTTCTAACCCATCCTCGAAACCGGGCTAAACGCTAGTTTTTGGCGGTGCACCCATACCCGACCCCCCTTCCCAGGGTGCACCGTCCGTCCCCCGGGCGGCTTTACCCAGAGCCGCCCGGGCTTCATATCAGCCGGGCGAAGCGCTATAATGTCCCCGAGCCGATCCTGCCACGCGCCACTCGAGGAGCGGTATCTGCGCGCCCAGGACGGCAGTTGCCGGGAGGGCATCATGCGCAAAATTCTGAAGACCACCGCCGCTTGTCTTGCCTTGGGCCTCGCGCTGCAGGCCCACAGCGCCAAAGCCGTGGTCATCGTGCTCGGCGAAGGCATGGGGCAGAACTGCTACGAAGCGGCCTTTGCCATCTCCAAGGGCCTGATCTACATCCCGCCGATGTTCACCGGCAGCCAGATCGACCTAAAGCCCATCGACATCTGCAACCTGGCCCTCGATCAGGGCGGCATGAACCTGCGCGATACGGCGGGCACCTACGTCAACCGCGGTGTGCTGCAGTTCCTGGCCGGCGATCACAAAGCCGCACTCGCCGATTTCGATAGCGCGCTGCGCGTGGACTCCGACGTCGCCGAAGCCCATGCCAACCGCGGCGCGGCGCTGGTCGCTCTCAGGCGCTGGGCCGACAGCATTCCCTCGATCACCAAAGGCATCGAGATGCAGGCCGCCGAAGCGGAGAAGTCCTACTACAACCGCGCCATCGCCAATGAAGAGCTTGGCAACACCAAGGGCGCCTATCTCGACTACATGAAGGCCGCGGAACTGAAACCCGATTGGGAAGCGCCGAAAATGCAGCTGACGCGCTTCACCGTGCGGCGTAAGGCGCAGTGATGCGCACGCATATGGCCCGTCGCACCGTCCTGGCCGCGGCGCTGATGGTTGTCCTCCTGGTGCAGCGCCCGGCCCACGCGCTGGTGACAATCATGGGCGAGGGCATGGCCAAGAAGTGCTTCGAGGCCGCTGAGGCCGTCACCAAGGGCCGGGCCTATTTCACGACGATGGTCTCCGGCGTGACGCTGGCCTCGCCGGTTGAGCTGTGCAGCATGGCGCTGACCGAACCTCTCAATGTGCACGACCGCGCCGGCACCCTGGTCAACCGCGGTGTGCTGCAGTTCGAGCAGGCCAAGTACGACGCGGCGCTGCAGGATTTCGACGACGCCATCCGCATCAGTCCTAGTCTGGGCGAGGCTCACTCCAACCGCGGCGCGGCGCTGGTGGGCATGCAAAAGTGGGAGGCCGGCATTGTCTCGATCACCAAAGGTATCGAGATGGACGCGGCCGAGATGGAGAAGTCCTACTACAACCGCGCGCTGGCCTATGAAGCCATCGGCAACGTCAAAGGCGCCTACTACGACTTCATGAAGGCCTCAGAACTCGCACCGGCGTGGGAGCTGCCCAAAACCCAACTCGCGCGCTTCTCGGTCAAGAAGCCCGCCGAGTGAGGCAAGTTTCTTTCAGGACCGCGGCGCTTTTCATATGTCCGACACGGTTTGCGGCTATAACCGCCCCGATGTCGAAATACGTTTTCCTTGCGGCGTTAGGACTCGCGGCGCTGACGGCGGCAGGCTCAGCCGAAGCCGCCTGCACCTGCGCCTGCGTCGCCGGCAAACCCAAGGCGCAATGTCCCAGCGTGTTTGAAGTGGCACCCTCGTGCCCGGCCAGCGTCTGCAGTTCCGCGCAGCCGGCCGCCCCGCCCATGACCAAACGCGAGAACTGCGAAGTCGTGCAAGTGCTCGACCCGCAAACGCAAAAGGTCGAGCGGCGGATGGTGTGTAAGTAGCGGGTTACGGGCTCGGCGGTAGAATGCTAGCGTTGCCCATCTGGGGTAGAGCGCGCCGAGATGAGCATGACATCCGATGTCCGCCACTTTTCCTGCACCGTCTGTGGAGAATCACGCCGAGCAAGAGCGCTCCGGTGCTGAGCCGGACAGGTTCAGCATGTTTCGTGACATGTTAGATGAATATGAAAACCGGGAGTAATTGTGCCCGGCCCTGATTATCTACCGTCGTCCTGGGATTTATTCCCAGGACCCAGGGTAAATGAAACGCCCTGATCGCCGAAGCCGCGGCATTCCCAGCAAACACTTACGGTTTTGGCAGCCGTCGATCGTTACGGCCCTGGATCCTCGGAACATGTCCGAGGACGACACCTGAGCGGACGCCGAGAGGGATGCCCACGTCTGCGGAACTTTCACCGCACCATGTGAAGGGCGTTCTTCGCCTTAATTCGGCGCGAATCCTGCTATAATCGCGCGCCTTGCGGGATCATCCGCAGCGCGGCCGCGTTAGGGCTTCTGGACGCTTTCGCTCAACGCCTTTGGAACAACGATGCCTGAGCACCTGCTCCGAGATTTGCCGCAAATGCCGCGCGACAGCGGCGCCGGCGCCCGTGCGCGCTCGCGGTTCGAGACCATCGTGGTCGCTGCCATCGCGGTGGTCGCGCTGTACTTCGCCAAAGACGTGCTGGTTCCCCTGGCAATTGCGATCGTGTTCAGCTTCGCGCTCGCTCCGCTTGTCAATATCCAGCGCCGCTGGGGTATCGCGCGCCTGCCGGCGGTGCTGCTGACAGTGATGATGGCCTTCGGCCTGATCGCGGTAACCAGCGTGTTCGTCGGCAACCAGTTATCACAGCTCGCCGTACAGCTGCCGCGCTATGAAGGCAATATCACCAAGAAAATCCGCGCCGTGCGCAACACCGCCGAAAGCGTCGGTCTGGTCAGCCGCGCCTCGGGCATGCTGCGCCAGCTGAGCGCCGAGATTGACCAGAGTGCGCCGCCGCAGCCGCCCTCGCGCGTGCCGTTTTCGACCAAGCCGTCCAGTTCCTCGGCTCCTATCGCTGTGGAGATCCACGAGCAGCCGGCAACGCCCTTGCGTGTGGCGCAATCGCTGATCATGCCGCTCTTGCAGCCGATCGCCACCGCCGGCATCGTCGGCGTCTTCGTGATCTTCTTCCTGCTTCAGCGCGAGGATATCCGCAGCCGATTCATCCGCGTGCTGGGGGCCCGCGATCTGCAGCGGACGACCCACGCGCTCGACGACGCCAACCGCAGGCTCAGCCGCTATCTGTTGGTGCAAGTCGCGGTCAACGCGGTCTTCGGCGTGCTAATCGGCGGCGGCTTGGCGCTCATCGGCGTGCCCAATCCCGTGCTGTGGGGCATCCTCGCCATGCTGCTGCGCTTTGTGCCCTATATCGGCCCGATGATCGCGGCAGCCTTTCCGGCGGCGCTGGCCATCGCGGTCGATCCGGGATGGACGCTGTTGCTGTGGACCGGTGTGCTGTTCGTGGTCGTCGAGCCGATCATCAGTCAGGTGGTCGAGCCCGTGCTTTACGGCCACACCACCGGCTTGTCGCCGGTGGCGGTCATTGTTGCCGCGGCCTTCTGGACGTGGCTGTGGGGGCCGGTGGGCTTGCTGCTGTCGATGCCGCTGACCCTGTGCCTCGTGGTGCTGGGCCGCCACGTGCAGCGCCTCGAATTCCTCGACATCATCTTGGGCGATCAGCCGGCGCTAACACCTGCCGAGACGCTTTATCACCGCCTGCTGGCCAGCGACGCCAGCGACATCGCCAACCAGGCCGAGGTCTTTCTGAAGGCCAACGCGCTGGTGGGCTTCTACGACGATGTCATGGTCAAGGGCCTGACGCTGGCGCAGACCGACGTCAACCTGGGGCGCCTCGATCACGATGAGCGCGTGCGCATTAAGAACACGGTCATCGAGGTCATCGAGGACCTGAAGCTGCACCCGGCCAATGCGGCGAAGGGGGAAAAAGCCAAACCCGCCCACGTCGGCCCCACGCGCGTGCTGTGTATCGCGGGTCGCGGCTCGCTGGACGAAGCCATGTCGTCGCTGCTGGCGCATCTGTTGCAGCGGCATGGCATCGGCGCCCATCTGGTGCCCTTTGATGGCATCGCCCCCGACAAGATCGACGCCCTCGATGTCGCCGGCATCAGCGTCGCCTGCATCTCGTACCTGGAGCCTGACGGCTACGCCAACGCGCGCTTCCTCATCCGGCGGCTGCGCCGCCGCGCGCCGCATATCAAAATCATGCTGGGCTTCTGGAGCATGACCGCCGAGGCCGCCCTGCATTCCGGCGCCCTCGAGGAAACCGGCGCCGACGCCCTGGCCACCTCGCTCAAACACGCCCGCGAAAGCATCGCGCGGGTAATCGAGGACGGCGGCGAGACCCAGGCGGCGGAGTAGGGGTTACGCCTTCTCCGCCGGCTTCAACATTTCTGTCAGCGCGGCCTTCAGGAAATCCAGCAGCTCTTCCACCGGCGTCGTCGACATGTGCGAGGTGTGGTGCAGGCTTAGGCCGCGCAGCATCGTCTGGGTGAAGCGGCGGGCGGTGATGATCTGCTCGCTGGAGGCAGCCGCGTCCGCGAAGATGCGCAGCCAGTCGCGTTCGCGCTCCAGGCGCAGCATGACCAGGTCGGTCATGTGATCGCGCTGGAGCTTGGTGTCGGGGGCGGGTTCGTTCAGCCGCACCTGCAGCATCACCAGGTTGTCGACGCTGGCGGAGACGGCCCAATACTGATCGACGATATGCGAGACGCGCGTCTTGGTGTCCATGCCCAGGAGGTCGTGGGTGGAAAGCTGCAGCGCCATGCGGTCGGTGAGTTTCTGGCTGAGCGCGATGAGGAGATCTTCGCGCGAGGGAAAGTGATGCTGCAGCGCGCCGCGCGAGACGCCGGCCCGGGCGGCGATATTGGGCGTGCTCGCGGCGGCGTAGCCCTGTTCGGAAATCAGCGCCACGGCGGCGTCGAGGATCTGGTCGCGCGTTTCCAGGCCGCGCTCCTGTTTCGGACGGCTGCGGGGCGGGAAGGCAATCACATCTGATTGGTTTTTAGACATCGTGAGACATATTATATTAGATTTTAGTGTCATAAACAATCACTATTGATTGGTTACGGCGAACCGGCTAAGACTCCTCTGGGTCATTCAGGGGAGGACTTCATATGACCATCGACACATCTTCGCTTTCACGGCGCGGTTTGATCCGCACGGCCGGCAAAGTCACCGCGGCGGCGGCCCTTACGGCGCCCTTTCGCGGCGTCGGCGTCGGCGTCGGCGGCGTGGCCTGGGCGGCGTCGTCGCCCAAGACCTATCGCAAGTGGATTTACGCGAAGCCGATGGCCGACAACAAACTGACGCTCGATCAGTTCAAGATGGTCGAAGAGCCGATGCCCGACGTGCCGCAAGGCAAGTGCCTGATCGAGGTTAAGGTGCTCAACATTCATTCCGGCACTAGAAGCCGCCTGGGCGGCCAGACCAAGCTAGGCGATACCGACAAAAGCAACTACGCCTGCGCGCGTGTCATCAAGTCGCGCGACAAGAGCTTCAAGGAAGGCGACATCATCGCCTGTCAGGCCGGCTGGCAGACGCATCAGGTCATCAGCAGCGAAGATGAGTCGATTGGCTATGGCCCCGCCAATGAAATGACTATCGCGCTGAACGGTACGAAATCTCACTGGAACTATGTTTTCCGTCCGCAGATGGTCAAGATGTGGTCGCCGGAGATTCTCATGGATGTCTTCGGCACTTCGGGCACCACGGCCTATTTCGGCATGCGTGAATGCGGGCCGATCATGCCGACGGACCAGGTGGCGGTAGCCGGCACGACCGGTTCCGTCGGCGCGCTGGCCGCGCAATTGGTGAAAGCCCGCGGCGCTTATTGCGTCGGCTTCGGCGGCGGGCCCGAGCGTGCGAAGTGGTGTGTGGATACATTGGGTGTCGACAAGGGCCTCGACTACCGCGCCAAGGATCTGGACGCGCAGTTGAAAGCCGCTTTCCCCAAGGGCATCGACGTGTATTCCGACGGCGTCGGCGGGTCATTGTCCGAGTCCATCGCCAAGCTGATGAACCCCAACAGCCGTTACTTTTCCTATGGCACCGCTGCGGCCTATTACGACGAAAACCCGGCCCAGGTCGTGGGGCGCAACGCCGGACGCCTGTTCGGCATGAGCGATTCCGTCGAGAAGATCATCAAGGAAAAGAACATCAAGCTCGAGGCCTGGATCGTGCACGTGTTCTATTACGACCGCCTGAAGTGCGAGGATGATCTGTCACATTTGCTTCTCAATAAGCAGATCAAGTCCATCAACAATGTCGTCGAAGGCTTCGAGAACGCGCCCAAGGGCATTATTTCGCAGTACACCGACAATCCGTACGGTAAACTGCAGCTGAAGTTCGCCTAAGGGACCTGGGGAGACCATCATGACCGACACCGTCAAAGAAACGGCTTACACGCGCCTGCTTAAAACGCTGGCCAAAGTCGAGCCGCGCGAAGCCAAGGCCGTCACCATCTCGTTCATCTACTTCTTCTTCCTGATGTTCGGCTACTTCGTGGTCAAGCCGGTGCGCGATGCCATGGGCACGGTCTACGGCGTTGAACATTTGCAGGAATTGTTCACCGGCACCTTCCTGGTGACCTTCCTGGTCTCCCCCATTTACGCCTTCCTCGCCTCGCGCATCAAACTGTCCAAGTTCCTGCCGTGGGTTTACGGCTTCATCGCCGTGACCATGGTGGTGTTCTTCATTCTGTTCACCACCGTCGAGCAGCACCAGGACCGCTGGATCGCGGCGGCCTTCTATGTCTGGGTCAGCACTTTCAATCTGCTGACCATCTCGGTGTTCTGGAGCTTCCTCGCCGATACCTTCTCGTCGTCGCAGGCCAAGCGGCTGTTCGGCTTCATCGCCGCCGGCGGCACGGTCGGCACCATCAGCGGCCCGGCGATCGGCGCGCTTTTCGTCAACATCGTCGGCACCAATACGCTGATGCTGATTTCGGCGGCGGGCTTTGTGGTGACGGCGCTGCTGGTCAATGTGCTCGAGAAGGAAAAGGCCAAGCTGGCCGTGGCCGGCGACGCGCAGAAGACCACGCTGGACCGCAAGCTGGGCGGCAATCCCTTCGCCGGGTTCACGCTCTTGTTCAAGTCGCCTTACCTCTTGATGATCGCGCTGTTCATCCTGCTGATGACCACCATCTCAACGGTGATCTACTTCCAGCTCGGCGACGTCATCACCAAGTCGTTCCCCTCGCGCGAAGCCCGCACGCAGGCCTATGCGGTGATCGACCTGGCCACCAACAGCCTGGCCGTGTTCATCCAGCTGTTCGGCACCGGGCGCATCATCCAGCGCTTCGGCGTGACGGCGGGCCTGATCCTCAACCCGCTGATCATGGTGCTCGCGTTCCTCGCCGTCGTGTTCTCGCCGGTGCTGCTGGTGCTGGGCTCCATCCAGGTGCTGCGTCGCTTCGCCGAATACGCCATCGCCAAGCCCAGCCGCGAGATGCTGTTCACCGTGGTGGATCAGGAGAGCAAGTACAAAGCCAAAAACGTCATCGACACCGTGGTGTATCGGTTCGGTGACGTGACCTCGGCCTGGCTGAGTGCGGCCGTGCTGCCGTTTGGTGTCACAGGTCTTGCCGTCGCCGGCATCGTATTCTGCGGCCTGTGGTTCCCCATCGCCTACCTGCTGGGCAAGCGTTACGAAAATATCAGCGCGGGCCGCGTGCCCATGGGCGCGGTGCAGGCTGCTCCGGCGGAGTAGGACTCCGGACGACACGTCAGTATAAGCCGCAACGCCTGGGCGATTCTCTCGCGGCATCACACACGAACGCATCGCAGAGCCTGTAACTATCAGGCTCTGCCCCGTCGGTGTGTAAATTCATCGGTATATTCCGACCTTGCTGATGGTGCGCTTGCGTACCTACAGTTGATAGGGGTGACGGAGTCTATTTTTTGCCGAATGTTTTGATCGCCGAGGACGACCTCATGATCGCGGACATGATCGAGGGTGCCCTAGTGGCGCATGGCCACGCCGTGTGCGGCATCGCCACGACGGTCACTGAAGCCGTGGAACTCGCGCGCAAGGAAAAGCCCGACCTGGCGATCATCGACTTGCGCCTCGCCGACGGTGGTCTGGGCACCGACATCGACAAGCAATTGCACGACCAGCCCGGTCTCGGAATCCTCTACGCCACCGGCAACGCGTCCAACGTGGTGCTGACTTCTGCCGATGGCCACGCCTGCATCTCGAAGCCTTACAGCGAGGCCGGACTCTTGCGCGCCCTCGACCTCGTGGCCGAACTGGTCGCCACAGGGAATGCGACGCCGCCCTATCCCAAAGGCTTCAAGGTTCTCGCCGCGCCGCTGCCCGCGGTGCTGACATGAATGACGCTGCCGCCCAGGTCGCGAGACTCCTGCGCCAGCAAAGCGCCATTGCGCACTTCGGCAGTTTTGCCCTCAGCCAGGGCGACCTTCTAACCGTCCTGACCGAAGCGGCCAAGGTTTGCGCCCAGGGCCTCGGTGTGCCGTTTTCCAAAATCTGCCGCTATCGCGAGGCCGATAATGACCTGGTCATCGAAGCCGGCTACGGCTGGCGCGCGGGCGTCATCGGCCAGGTCGTCCGCGCCGACGACAGTTCGCCCCAGGGCCGCGCCTTCGCCACCGGCAAACCCTCGATCTGCAATGACCTGCGCACGGATACCGAGTTCGAGTTGCCGGCCTTCTACGCCGCTCACGGCATTATCTCGACCATAGACGTGCTGATCAAAGGCAACGGCAATCCTTACGGTGTGCTGGAAATCGACAACGATACGCAGCGCAACTACGACGAACACGACGTCAACTTCCTCACCAGCTTCGCCAACGTTCTGGCCGAAGCCGTCGCCACATCCGAGCGCGTGGCGCTTCTGGAAAAAGCGGTCGACGAAAAGGACAAGCTGCTGGAGCAGAAGAAAATCCTGGCCGAGGAGCTGCAGCACCGCGTGCGCAACAACCTCCAGCTGGTCTCATCGATGTTGAACCAGCAGCTGCACGATACCCAGGACGAGGCCGCCATGCGCGGCATCAAAGCCATCGTCCGCCGTGTGCGTAACGTGGCCGACGTCTATGACCACCTGCTCGGCAGCGAAATGACACGCATCACCGATTTTGGCGGCTATGTGCAGTCGCTTTGCCGCAGCCTGTCCGAGATCGAAACGTCGCCCGGCCTTTAGCTGACCTGCGACAGCGAGGAGGTTCTGCTGGATCTGGATGTGGTGACCGCGCTGGGCATTGTCGTCGCCGAGCTGGTGACCAACAGCTTCGACCATGCCTTTCCCGACGGCAAGGGTTCTACCAACGTCTCGGTCAAAGTGGGCGCCGGGGTCGACGACATGGCGACCATCGTGGTCAGCGACAACGGCATCGGCTTCGCGCCGCAGATCGAAACCAAACGGCGGGGGCTTGGCCTCGTACGCCGCCTCATCCAGCAGGTGCGCGGCACGCTGACGGTCGACGCGAAGCACGGCACCGTCTGGACCATCCGGGTTCCGGGAACACCGGGCGCCGCCGCGGCCCTCGGACTCTAGTCACCCATCACGCGCTGTCCATTGGCGTCGATCAGCAGCGCCCCGTCTTCCTTGGCGAAGGGCCCCGGCGGCAGGCGATCCAAAAGGTCCAACACCGTTTCACTGGGCCGGCACAGGCGCACGCCGCGCGCGCTGCAGACGATGGGCCGGTTCACCAAAATCGGCACAGCGCACATGGCCGCGAGAATGCGTTCATCGCTGACGCCCGGCTCCAGCAGCCCCAACTCCCGCGCCGGTGATTTGCTTTCGCGCAAGGCCGCGCGCGGCGTCAGGCTGGCGGCCGCGAACAGGCCCAGCAGCTGGCCACGCGTCCAGCCCTCTTTCAAATATTCGATGATGACCGGGTCGTAGCCGGCGGCCCTGACAATCTCGACGACATTGCGCGAGGTGCCGCAGTCGGGGTTGTGGTGAATGACGATGTTCATGTGGCCTCCTTGCTGCTTGTCAGGCGCAGGGTCAGCAGCACAAGGCCTAGGCCGACAAGCTGGGCGGCGATGAAGCCAGGCGCATCGGCGGGTCTGATGCCGGCGAAGGTGTCGCTCAGCGTGCGGGCGATGGTCACGGCCGGGTTGGCAAAGGATGTGGAGGCCGTGAACCAATAGGCGCCGGTGATATAGGCGGCGACGGCGGCAGCGGTGATGGGAATGCCGTAGGACCGGCAGCGCAGGATGGTGCCCAACAGCCCGACCGTGGCGATGATCTCGGCCGTCCATTGGGCGGGGCCGCTGCGTGCGTGACGACTAACTTGGATGACATCGAGCTCAAACATCACATGGGCGAGCCAGACTCCGGCAATGCCGCCGCCGACCTGGGCTGCGATGTAGCCGGGCACGGCGCGCCACGGCAGCTGATGGGTCGCGGCGGCGGCGAGGGTGACCACCGGGTTCATGTGCGCGCCCGAGAGCGGCGCGAAGCTGAGGATCAAGGGCACCAGCGCGCAGCCGGTGACGATGGCGTTGACCAGGAGCGCCAGCGCGGCGTTGCCGCCGCTCAGCCGCTCCGCGGCGATGCCTGAGCCCACCACCGCGATCAGCAGGAAAGCCGTGGCGGCGAATTCCGCAGTGGCGGCTTTCATGACGCCTTCCGTTTTTTGGGTAAGCAGGCCGGCGCGCAGGCTTTGTCGTTACCGCAACAGTTCTCGGTGAGATAGCCGACAAGGGCGTTCATGCGGGCGAAGTCGGCGGTCTGGACCAGGCGCTGGCCTTCGCGGCGCACGGTCACCAGGCCCGCGTGCTGCAGCTGCGCCAGATGAAACGACAACGTCGCCCCCGGCATCTTCACGCGCTTGGCAATGGCGCCCACGGTCAGCCCGCGCGGCCCCGCGACCACCAGCAGGCGATAGATGTGCAGACGCCCCTCGTGGCCCAGGGCAGACAGCGCGGCAGCCGCATGTATGATTTGCATGTTTCTAGAATAATAGAAATAGAAATGCCGTCAACGCAGAATACGCGCTTTCCGCGCTGTTCATGATCTCAATGCGCGCCTCGCGCGCGGGTTGGATGCGTTCGAAAGGTTCAGCGCACCTAGCTGATCGCACGTATCTGATAAAGCCCAAATAAAACCGATCATGACGGCTTCGCAATCTAACCATTTTGGATTTTTCGCGTTGGACAGGTGGGCACATTGCCTCGCAGGGCTTTCGGGCGCTGCATCATTTCACCAATAGGAGAGATGTTATGAACGAGAAAACTCAAAACAAAACCGGTGCTGACACCTCGGGCCACGACCTGAACAAGTCCAAACCCGGCCAGCAGAACATCCAATCCGACAAGGCCGGCCAGGACAAATCCGGCCAGCAGTCCCAGTCTGCACCGAAGACCGGTTCTGATCAGCATGCCGATCAGCAGAACGGCAAGGCCGGCCAATTAGGCAACAGCCAGGACAACGACCAGCAGAGCCAGAAAGGCCAGAATGATCAGGCCCAGCACGGCACGCGTCCGGCCGACGCCTCGGGCGCTCGCGACAAGACTGCCGACAAGAGCGGCGATAAAAGCAGCGACAAGACTGCCAATAATAAGCAGCAGTCGTAACTGCTCGACGCCCCGCGTATCGCTCTCTCTGCCGCGAGGCGGAGGGAGCGGTGCTCTCTTCACGTGCGCACCAGGAATGTCCCGATGAAAACCAAACCGAAATCCGCATCCAAAGCCAAATCCGCGCCGGCCAAACGCGCCCAGAGCAAATCCAGCACCGACGCCATCACGCTGTTGAAGACCGATCACAAAGAGGCCACCGCCATGTTCCGCCAGTATGAAGCCGGCAAGGACAAGCTGAGCGACGCCCGCAAGACCAAGATCGCCGGCGACATCTGCGATGCCCTCACGGTGCATATGAAAATCGAGGAAGAACTGTTCTATCCGGCGGTGGCCGAAGAGGTCGACGGCGCCGAAGACCTGTTGGCCGAAGCCAAGGTCGAGCACAATTCCTGCAAGCGCCTGATCGACGATGTCACAGGCGGTTCGCCGGGCAGCGATGAATATGACGCAAACGTCAAGGTGCTGGGCGAATACATCAGCCACCATGTGGACGAAGAAGAAACCGAGCTGTTTCCCAAGGTGCGCAAGTCCGGCATGGACCTGAAGTCACTTGGCGCCGAGATGCTCGCGCGGAAGAATGATAAGGCGGACATGATCTTCGGCGGTGCCCTGGCGGGGTAAACCACGGTCGCGCATCGCCAAAGGCAAGGATGCCGTCACAACGCACCCCCTCCGACCCATTGGATACCCTGCAATAGATAGGCGGGGAGAGGGATATCGGACAGTCCCGGTGCCGCGTGGGTGCGCAGCCAGGGGCTAAGGCGACCGCAAACGCCGATTAAGGGCTTACGCCGCCGAGCGCACGATTCCGGTGGGGGCGGCCAGGTGCGGCAGCAGGACTTTCACAGTCGTGCCTTTGTCGCCGACGGGCTGCGGAATGATGGTGCCCCCCAACTGACGGGCGAAGATGGTGACGTAGTTGAAGCCGCGCCGTTCGGGCAGTTTTGCGGCGTCCTGATCCCTTATCCCGATACCGTTGTCGGTGACGGTGAGCACGATATCCACACCGTCCTGCTTGAGGCTGAGCACGACGCGCCCCCGGCCGCCGGGGAAGGCGTGTTTGATGGCGTTGGTGGCCAGCTCGTTGATCAGCAGGCCCAAGGGCACAGCTCGGTTGGGATCGATGTCTATGGGTTCGGCATCGACGTCGATGGCAATCCCGGACTCGCTGCCCAGCAGCGTCGCCGACATGGTCTTGGCGATGCCCTTGAGATAGGTGTCGGCGGTGATGGTGCCGCCGCGTTTCGAGTGGGAGATCAGGTCGTAAAGCTCGGCGATGGCGCTGATGCGCGCCTGCATGGCCTTGTAGCCTTGCGTGCCGGTTTCTGCGGCTGTTTTGGCTTCAAAGCCGATGAGGCCGACGATGATCTGCAGGTTGTTCTTGATGCGGTGAGAAATCTCGTTGGTCAGCATCTCGGCGTCGCGCTCGCGCTGCTTGCGGTCGGTGATGTCCTCGAACACCAGCAGCATGCGATGTACGTGGTTGCCGGGCTGCGAGATCTTACGGGCGTTCAAGTTGAACACGCGTCTGCCTAAACCGGAAAAATCGTCCTCGATCTCGAAGCTCTCGATGGGCTTGTTCTCGGGCAGCACCTTTTCCATCAAAAAGCGCAAGGCCGGCACGTCCCATTGATGCTGGCCCAGCTCCGACAGGTGCCGCCCGCGCGCGGCGGCCTCGGTGATGCCGAAGATCGTCAGGAAGGCCCTGCTGGCCATGACTATGGTCATGTCGTGCTCGAGCACCACCAGGGGATCGCGGATGGTGTCGACGATGCTTTGCGTCAGCTGCCAGGCGCGCTCGCTCTCGGCCTGGGCGGCGCGTTCGATGCTGACGTCCTCGATGGCCAGCACGATGCCGCCGTCAAGCTCGCCGGGGCGCAGGATCTTGCGCGCGTTCACCAGCATGGTGCGCCGGCCGATGTTGGGGAAGTTGTGCTCCATCTCGAAGCGCTCGACGGCGTTTTTTTCCGGGATCACGCGCTCGAGCAGCGTGCGCAGCGCCGGAATGTCCCACTGCCGGTTGCCCAGCTCGAAGATGTTGCAGCCGACGGTCTCGGCCGGGCTGGTGCGGAAGATCTGGTAGAAGGCGCGGTTGGCCGAGGTGATGTTCAGCGCGCGGTCGAGAATGATCAGGGCGCTCGGCACCGTTTCGACGATCTCACTGGCAATCACGATGGACATGGCAACTTTCCCTACGCGGCGAGCATGCTTTCAACAGAATGCTGAAGCTGAGTTTCCGTGTACGGTTTGCGCAGGACGTGTTTGCCGTCAACAAACAGCGATTTCATATTCTCGGTGACGGTGTTGCCGGTGGTATAAAGTACGCGCAGTCCTGGGCGCAGCGCTACGGCGGCGCGGGCGACATCGCATCCCCCAAGTACCGCGGCCTTCAGGTAGATGTCGGTGAACAGCCCATCGATCTTGACGGGACTCCGCAGCAGCACGAGGGCCTCGTCAACATCGCTGGCGAGCAGCGTCTGGTGCCCCCAATCCTGGATCATCATCTCCGCGAGGCCGCGGATGAAAATGTCGTCTTCGACGATCAGAATGATGGCCATGGGGCTACTTTTTGCCGGAGCGCGGCGATTTAGCTGTTGTATCAAGGGGAAGGGGCGCGCGGGGCGGTATAGCTCTCTCCCTCCAACGTTCTGGCGGGGGAATTGTTCGGCGAAATAGTGCCGGACGAAGGCAAGACGGCCACCCTGGCCTAAAGCTGAAGCCTTGTCGCGGTTTAATTGCGCTGGGCCCGCCTGCCGTGCCTTGACCGGCGTCAATGCCGGGCCCCGGCCGCATGCAACCTTTTTGGCCGCCAATAAGGGAGACCACCATGCACACGCAAACGTCGCCAACCCCTGACACGGCCGCCGACAGAGTGCCCGATGCCCTCGAGCTCCTGCACAACGAGCACAAGGAGCTGGAGGCGCTGTTTAAGCTTTATGAGTTCGGCCGTGACCGTTTCCTGCCGGGGCGTAAGCAGGAACTGGCCGAAATTTTGTGCCGAGCTCTCAAGACCCACGCCATCATGGAAGAGGAAATCTTCTACCCCGCCATCGAGGACCGCATCGCCGATGCGCTGTCCCTGGTGGCCGAAGCGCGCGTCGAGCAGAACGTGCTGAAGGTGCTGATCGCCGACATCGAGACCGGCATGCCGGGCAGCATCGAATACGACGCCGACGTCAAGGTGCTGGGCGAATATGTGCGTCATCACATCGCCGACGAAGAGCGGTCCCTGTTTACCAAGGTACGCGAGGCGGGCTTTGACCTCTCGGTCCTCGGCAAGCAACTGCTGGCGCGCAAAACCGAGCTGATCAACCTGCCCGACAAAGAGTTCGCGGACGCAGACGTTATCTTCGGCGGCGGTCTCGCGGGCTAAGGCGCCGACGCCCCTGAGGGCAGTTCCCGGCGGCGGGTGACGGGCTCGCCGCCTGCGTCCTTCACCGTGCTCTCGGCGGCGTGGAAGCCCTCGGTGAAACAATCCTGAAGGCCCGAGGCCGGCTGGCCGGAGCCCGATCTCGCCGCCACGGCAACTGTGCTTGGCGTGCTGCTGTGGCAGGGCTATCTGCACGGCGACTACACCCAGGCCAAACGCATGCACGATGCCGGCATCATGTTCGCCGGCTGGTGGGTACTGGTGCATCCCAAGACCTTCACGCAAGGCACGCTCGGGCGCTTCATGCCCGGAGCTTCCACCGCGGTGGACACGGAAGCCGCCGAAGCCAACCTGAAATCCGCCAGCGCTTACCTCGCCAAGGAACGCGCCGTGCTCGACGCTGTGATCATTGCGGCGGTCTACCAGCGCCTCAACCTGCGCCACATGGAAAAGCTGCGCACAGGATTGTGCCGGCTTATGGAATGGAAGCGGGCCCAGTGGCGGGCGAAAGTTATAGCTGAGCCGTAGCCCGCCCGGCCTCATTCCCCCAGCGTGCACAGTGCGGCGCACGCCGCCTTGTGCGAGTTAGCCGCATAAACAAAGCATAAAAACATCGCGGCGGGATTGTGGCGGCGGCTCATAAGAATCAAAAACCGTCAAGAACAAATCCCAGTACGCGCCGTTTAATGACTACAGACTGCCTAACAAGCAAAGGAGTGTAGTCATGAAAAAACAATACCTACTGGCGGCTGCTGCGTTGATCGGCGCGATCGTCGCGGTTCCGATTGTCACAGTGCCGAGCGCGCCGGCTATGGCGCAGAGCTTCGCCTTCAGCTTCGATAGCGGCAACGTGCGCATGGGCTATCGCGACGGCTACTACGATCATCGCGGCTACTGGCATTCATGGCGCAGCGCCCGCGAGGCCCGCATGTTCCGTGAACGTTATCGCGACCGCTACCGCGGCATGTACCGCGATGAAGACCGCGACGGCACCCCGGACCGCTACGACCGCGACCGTGACGGCGACGGCGTTCCCAACCGCTTCGATAGCCGTCCGAACAACCCCTACCGCAACTAGGCCTTAAGACCACAACAAAGCGGCCAGGACAGTGCTTTGGGCACTGACGCCTGGCCGCTTTTTGGTGGAGCGCATGAAGGCAATGGGGGCGGTGTAAACGGCGCCCCGGCGATTTTGTTCCCGACAAAAAAGCAAGTTTCTTGCTGGACGTAGAGGCTGTAACGCGGTCCCATTACCTTCCCCGACCTTTGGCGAGCCCCCCATACCCCCCCCCGCATGAATCACCTCAGTCTGCGCCTTCTGCTTAGAAGCCGAACCGCCGAAGCGCATACGTCGCTGGAGGCCGCTGTCGGCGCCGTCGCATGCCGTGCGAGCTACGGGCGCTACTTGCAGGGGCTGTTCGCCTTCCGCGCGCCCGTCGAGAGTGCGCTGCGCGGCGCCACATGGCCCAAGCTGTTTGGCGCATGGCGTCCGACCTTTCTGTGCCATCACATCGCCGCCGATCTAGCCGAGCTTGGCCTGTCGCCATGCATGTACGACGATCAGCCGCCCCGCTTGCAGACCACCGCCGACTTCCTGGGCGTGGCCTATGTGCTGGAAGGCGCGACCCTCGAGGCGCAGGTGCTGGTCCGCAGCGTGCAACCCTTAGGACTTTCCGGCAGCAGCGGCGCGCGGCACTTGCTGGAACAGGTGGCGGCGCTTCGCAACTGGAAACGCCTGACCGAGATCCTCGAAGACGCGCAAGACGCCGAAGGGGCGGATATCGAACGCACCATCCGCGTCTGCAATACGGTGTTGTATGCAGCCGAATACGCCATGGCCCGCGTGGAGGGTGACCGCGTGGAAGCTGATCGCGTGCCGGCCGCGCACAACCCATCCAGCGTGACCTGGGCCGCGCCGCGCCTCGCAGCGGAGTAGCGCACGCTTAATGGCCGAAGTCCCCATTCACGCCGCCGTCGATCTTACCAACTGCGACCGCGAACCGATTCACATCCCCGGCAGCATTCAGGCGCACGGTTGGCTGATAGAGACAGCCCCCAAACTCGACACCGTGTCGCGCTGTTCGGCCAACGCGACCGAACTGCTGGGCAGGCCGGTCCAGGCCGGCGACACCCTCGACGACACCCTGGGCCGCACCGCGGTGCACGACATCCGCAACGCCCTGTTCCGCGCCACCGACCCGGCAAGGCCCGGCCTGATCCTGGGCCTGACGCTCGCGGGCGGGCGGGCCTTCGACGTCGCCGTGCATCAATATCAGGACAGCACCATCCTCGAGTTCGAGCCAAGCATGGCCAGCGCACAGACGCCGATGGAGATTTAGCGCTTCCTGGTGTCGCGCATTACCAAAGTGACCGAGGAACAGAAGCTGATGGACGAGGGCGCACGCATCCTGCGCGGCGCCTTCGCATATGATCGGGTCATGATCTATCAGTTCGACGCCGATGGCGCAGGCCAAGTGGTGTCCGAAAGCCGCCGCCCGGACCTCGAGACCTTTTTCGGCCTGCACTTTCCGGCCAGCGACATTCCGCAGCAGGCGCGGCTGTTGTATCTCAAAAATACCATCCGAGTGATTTCCGACAGCGGCGGCGCGCGTGTGGCCTTGCAGCCGGAACTGGGCGCGGGCGGCAAGCCGCTGGATCTGTCGTTTGCGCATTTGCGCAGCGTTTCGCCGATCCACTGTGAATACCTGCGCAACATGGGCGTCGCCGCTTCCATGTCGATCTCGATCATCGTCGGCGGTAAATTGTGGGGCCTGGTCGCGTGCCATCACTATGTGCCGAAAGCGCTGAGCATGTCCCAGCGCGTGGCGGCGGAGATGTTCGGCGAGTTTTTCTCGCTGCACCTGGAATCGCTGCAGCATCAGCGCAAACTGGAATCCGCCACCAAAGCGCGCAATGCCTTGGACACCATGCTGCGCAACGCCGCCGCTTATACCGATATCGGCATGCTGCTGCGCGAGAACATTCAGGCTTTCGCCGCGCTGATGCCCTGCGACGGCATAGGAATCTGGCTGAACGGCGCTTGGATGTCGCACGGCGCGGTGCCGCCGACCAAGGCGATCCCAGCGCTGGTCGCCATGATCAAGCTCCACGCGCGCAGCCAAGGCGGCCGGGGCGACATCTGGTCGACGCATACGTTGTCCGAAGCGCTGGCGGGCGCCGAGCAATATCGTGCCGACGCCGCCGGCGTGCTGGCCATACCGCTGTCGCATGCGCCGCGCGACTATCTGTTGTTCTTCCGCCGCGAGGTGGTGCAGACGGTGGCGTGGGCGGGCAATCCCGACAAGTCCTACGACGTCGGCGCCCACGGCGACCGGCTGACGCCGCGTAAAAGCTTTGCCCTGTGGAAGCAGGAGGTCGAACGCCAGTCGAACCCCTGGACCGCGGTGGACCACGACATCGCCGCCGCCGCCAAGACCACGCTGGTCGAGGTGGTGCTGCGCCACAACGAAGTGCTGGCTGATGAGCGCAGCAAGGGCGAGCTGCGCCAGAAGATGCTCAATGAAGAGCTCAATCACCGCGTCAAGAACATCCTGTCCTTGATCAAGTCGCTGGTCAGCCATCCGGTGGACGCGGACCGCTCGCTGGAAGACTACGGCAACACACTCACGGGCCGCATCCAGGCTTTGGCCTTCGCCCACGACCAGGTGACGCGCGGCGACGGCGGCGGCTCGCTTTTGGACCTGCTCAACGCCGAGCTGTCGCCCTATCGCGGCGCCAATGCAATCATCACGCTGGAAGGCCCGACGCTGACGCTAGATGCCCGCGCCTATTCGGTGATGGCTCTGGTGCTGCACGAGCTGGTCACCAATGCCGCCAAGTACGGCGCGCTTTCGGTGTCGGCGGCGCATCTGAGCGTGCGTTGGCAGTACTCGCCCGAGCTGGGCTGCGAGATCGACTGGCAGGAGAACGGCGGGCCGACGGTGGTGGAGCCGGTGCGCAAGGGCTTCGGTTCGGTTCTGGTGGCGCGCAGCGTGCGCTTCGACCTGGGCGGCGAAAGCAGCGTCGCTTTTTCGCCCACGGGCGTGACGGCGCATTTTGTCATCCCGCCGCGCTTCGTGCGCCATTCCACGCCGCACACCGACCAGGCCGCCGAACAGGCGATGCGCGCCGCCCCTGACATGCAGCATCTGGCCGGCCTGACCGTGCTCCTGCTCGAGGATCAGCTGCTGATCGCGATCGACGTCGAACAGATGCTGGCCGCCGAGGGCGTGGCGCGCGTTGAATCCACCGCCACCTGCGCCGAGGCCCTGCGCGAGCTGGAAAAGTTCGCGCCCGATGTGGCTGTGCTCGACGTCAACCTGGGTGCGGAAAACTCGCTGCCCGTTGCCCAGGAACTGCTCAGCCGGCGCATTCCGTTCATCTTCGCCACCGGCTACGGCGATAGCACGATGATCCCCAAGGCCCTGGCAGCCGTGCCCGTGGTGCGCAAACCCTACGACGGCAAATCGTTGGCCACGGCGATCGTGAAGGTCATCAGGGGATAGAAACTCGCGGGTAGAAATTCGTAGCTGGTCCGGATTTATACGTAGACGTGACGCGGCGAAGACGGTGTGCACGGCACGCTGCCCGAAACCGCGCCGCCAGACCGATCGCAGAGGGCGAATACCCTGGACTTAGGGGGTGAAAGAGCGCCTAGTGGATGCCGCATCCAGCGTGGCGCGACGCATCGTCGCACGCAGCCCCTCTTATCAGGAGACGCCGATGGCCAAAGGCCAGGAAAAGAAAGGGCGCGAGAAAAAAAAGCCCAAGCAGGCCAAGACGGCCGGCGGCGGACAATCCGAATACGCCAAGAGCATGACCGGCAAAAGCACCGCACAGCCATTCGCTAAGAAGTAGCCTTCGCCACGACCTAGCTTTCGCCAAGACCTAGCGCCCGCGACGACGCTGCCGCGCTGCTTATCCGGCGCATTCCACCAAGCCACCAACGCCAGTTTGCTTCCCCGCGGAGCGAGCGCCGTTTTTTTTGTGACACGCTGCTATGGGAGACAGAATGCGCCGGACAATTGCCCTGGTTGAGAAGACCAATCTGGATAAGGCGCTCGAGATGGCCCTGCCCGTACCCGACACCGCGATCAGCACGGTACCCGTGAGCGCGCTGCAGAGCGGCGTGCGCTGCAAGGCCTGCCAGCTGCAGCTGTGCAAGGGGCGCGGCGAGCGTCCCCATGCAGCCCTTGTCGCCAATGCCGTCGCGCAGGTTAGCGGACGCGACAGCAGCCGCGGCACCGCCGATACCTCATTCGTCTGCAAAACCTGCGGGATCACGATGATCAACTCCACCGATCTGTCGCGCCCGGGATGGCGCCAGGCCCGCTGAGCCTGCGGCGCCGCCTTTACCCGTCCAACGGAGTCACCATGAAAACCACCCGCGATTTCTTGACGGCCGCCGACACCAGCGACGAGGCAGACCTCGCCGTCTTGATGCGGACCTCGATGCTCGACCAGCCGGAAGGCAACCGCCTGCACTGGCTGCGCGAGATCGAATTGGCGTTGGACGGCTACGGCGGCGAACGCCATGCCAAGGCCGCCGAGCGCATCCACAACGTGCTGCGCGATCTGACCAACGAAACCCGCACCGTATGACGCCAGCGGGCCGCACCCGCCTCGCGGCATATGCGCTGGCTCTGGCCGGCCTTAGCCTGAGCGCTGCTTTTGCCGCGCACACTTTGGCAAACGAGGCCCCGCCCGCACGGCTTTATTGTTTCTCCGACATCTGCCCCGGCGATCCGCCGTCGGTCCTCGCCAATGTCGTGCTGCGCGATCTGTCGCGGGTCGCCGCACCCAAGCGCGCGCCTACCAAGGCCGACATCGCCCAGCTCGAAGCCGCTCTGCCCGACCTGTCGCCCGAGGCCCGCGCCACGCTCGCCGCCTACGCTGCCGCCGACGGCGCGCTGCTGCTCGATGCACACACGCTGCCAATCCTGCTGGCCGCCGGTAAAGTCTGCGCCGCCGTCGGGCCACTGGGCGCGCTATTCACCTCGGAAAGCGGCCACCTGACCTCGGTCACCTTCGCCGCAGTTGCCGTGTATGGACCGCCGCATTTGGGCGTGGCGCGCATCACCCGCGCCTTCAAGGTGACGCCGGGCTCGAAGTCGGAAACGGCGCTGATCGCCGATCTGTCGGCCAAGTTCAAAGTCACCATCCACGCCGACGCCAAGCCTCAGGTGATCGATGCCGCTTCGGGCCTGACGATCACGTTCGAGGGCACCCGCGACGGCTTCCAGCTGGCCTTCGCCGTGCCGGCGCTGGGTAACGACGCCGACGCGTGGAACGCCGCCACCGGCTGCGCCACCCATCCGCGCATCAAGATCGATTGAGCGCATGAATACCTCATCGATCATTCCGCGCACGACGCGTACCCAAGTGGAATTCCGCAAACCGTTCCGGCTGCCGGGCATCAGCGAGCCCCAGCCGGCCGGCAGCTATTCGGTCGAGTTCGATGAACAACCGGTCGAGGAGCTCTCGTTCCTCGCCTACCGCCGCACCGCCGCCTGGATCGATCTCACCGATCCCAGCGCGCCGCTGGGTTCCAGCGAACGCGTTTGGGTCGATCCGCAGGCGTTGGACGCAGCCCTGAAACGCGATGCGGCGGACTAACTTTCGGCGCTCACTTCTTATCCGGCACGGCCAGCGACACCGCGAAGGCCATTACAAACGCGAACGGCATTGCCAGCACCGTCGGGTATTGCACCGGGAAGATCGGCGCGGCGTGGCCCAGCAATGCCACCCATACATCGGGGCCGAGGATCAGGCAGGTGATGGCACCCACCAATCCCGTGCCGCCGCCGGCCAGCGCACCCGCGGTGGACAAGGGTTTCCAGTAGAGCGCCAGGATCAACAGCGGGAACAGGGCGCTCGCGGCGACTGATGTGGCGAAGAGTGCCAGGATGTTCACGTTCAAATGCTGGAACACCAGGCTCAATCCCACCCCGCAGACGCCGAAGACCGCGGCGGCGCTGCGGCTGATCCACAGTTCTTCGCGTTCGGTTTGCGCGCCCTTCTTGATGACGCTGGCGTAGAGGTCGTGGGAGACCGTCGCGGCGGCGGCGAGCGTCAGGCCCGAGACCACCGCGAGGATGGTGCTGAAGGCTACGGCGGCGACAAAGCCGAGGAACAGGTTTCCGCCCAGGGCGTCGGCAAGATACAGCGACGCCAGGTTGCCGCCGCCCTTGAGCTGCGCGGGGCCGGTGGTGTAGTCGGGGTTGCCGCTGAGCAGCGCGATTGTGCCGAAGCCGACGATGATCATCACCAGACAAAAGCCACCACCCAAGGCCGTCGCGATGAAGGCCGAATAGTTGGCCTCCTTGGCATTGGGCACGGTGAAGAAGCGCATCATCACGTGGGGCAATCCCGTCGTACCTAGCGCCGAAGTCAGCGCCAGGGAGAACGCACCCAGCGGACTGGTGATCAAGTTGCCGGGGCCCATGATGGCGGCCCCCGCCGGATGTTTGTCGATGGCGGCTTGGAATAAGGCGCCGAGATTAAAGTCAAAGGCGATGAGCACGAGGCCGGCCAGGGTGAGGGCGGTGGAAATCAGCAGCGTCGCCTTGACGATCTGCACCCAGGTGGTGGCCAACATGCCGCCAAAAACGACGTAGACGATCATCAACACACCCACGAGCATGGCGGCATAGGTGAAGTCGAGGCCCAGCAGCAGTTTGAGCAGCGCACCGCCGCCAACCATTTGTGCCACCATGTAGAACAGCAGCACGATGAGGTTGGCGCTGGCGGCGAAGATGCGGATGGGCGTTTCCTTGAGACGCACGGCCAAGACATCCGTCAGCGTGTAGCGGCCCAGCGAGCGCAGCTTGCCGGCGGTCAGGAACAGCATGATGGGCCAGCCGACGAACGTGCCCAGGCCATAGATGAAGCCATCGAAGCCGGCGGCGAAGTAGAGGCCCGGCACGCCGAGGAACGCGGCGGCGGAGAGGAAGTCGCCGGCCAGGGCCAAACCATTTTGCGTGCCGGTGATCTGTCCGCCGGCGGTGTAATAGGCCTTGCGCGACTGGCTGCGGCGCGAGGCCCAGGCGGTGATGCCAAGGGTGGCCGCGATGAAGGCGACAAAGATGAGGACGACGGAGGTGTTCATCACAGGCCATCCTGCGCGGCCGAGCGGTGGTTGAGATAGACGATGTAGCCGCCGACCAGCAGCAATGTGCCCACGTTCATGGCTACACCCAGCAACAGGCCCACCGAGACTACGCCACCGTCGAAGGCCGGTTCCGTAAACAGGGCCTTGTTGGTGGCGGCCCCCAGCATCAGGCCGAAGTACATGGCGATGAAGACCGCCGCGGCGATCCAGGGAATCACTTTATGCATGTTGGCTCCTGAGGGCTTCAGCGAGTGGGGCGATGGCTCCGCCGGCGACGAAAGTATCGAAAGCGAACAGGATGGCGGCGGCGTTGGCGCCGAACAAGGCACCGGCTTTGGCGCGGCGTTCGCTGCGGTCAATGGGATTGGTGACGTCGCCTTTGGGATAGGTCGCGCGCTGCGTCAGCACCCGGCCGTCCTTCAGCGTGAGGGTGACGATGGACGGCCGCCCGGCGGGATAGTCGGCATCGAGGGCGGGGTCGTGATGGACGAGAATGCGCCGGGCTAGGTCGCGCACATTCGGGTCGTTGAGGTCGGCCGGCGAAATGTCCTGCTCCAGCGTGATGCCTTTGATCAGCATCAGCGCGATCATGGTGTCGATGGAAAAGCGCGCGGCCAGATCACCGGCGGGCACGGCGCTGTGATACTGAAGCGCCGTCGCATAAATGCCGACATCGCCCTCGGCCACATCGGCGCCGGTGATGCCGTGCCGGGCGACGAAATCCGTCACCGTGTCCATGACCGTGGCGATATGGGCGCAGACCGGGCGCACCTTTATATGGGCGTTGAGCATCTCGTACTGCGCCCAGGTGCCATTGCTGATGCCCGCCGTGAGTTTGGCAGGGCTAAAAGCAAAACCGGCGCGGGGGCCGAAGAAATCCTCCAGCGTGCCGGGGATCGCAGTAAGGCCCGCCATGACGCTTTGCGCCGCCGCGAGGCCAATGGCCGCGCCCAGGCCTATATATAAGTGATGGATGGTAGCCCCAGCCATGGGCGTGGCGCGGTAGGGAAACAGCGTGACGGCGGCGGCGCCGTCGATGCTCTGGGCGATCTGGGTTTGATCGGCGCCTAGCAGATGCGCGGCGCTGACGGCAGCCCCGATGGTGGCCCAGGTGCCGGCGTCGTGCAGCAGATCCTGGAGGCCGCCGAGCGCCGCACCGATACGCGCGGCGCATTCGTAGCCCGCCGCAAAAGCCGCGAACAAATCGGCTGCCGTGGCGTTACGTTGGACGCCGAGCGCGAAGACCGCCGGAACGATGTGGCTGGCGGGATGACCACGGCCCAGGCGGTAGATGTCCTGCAGCTGGTGCACGGTGGTCGCACCACCCTCGATCAGCGCGTCGACCAACGGGCCTTTGCCGAGGGCGGCTGAAGCCGTGGCCCAGGGCTGGAAGCTGGGGTGCCGTGTGCCCGCATAGGTGACGGCCAAGGTATCCAGGAACAGATCGGCGATCTGCGCCTTCACGGCGTCCGGGAGTGTGGGCCAGCGCGTCGCCGCCGCCGCCGTCGAGAGAATGTCGCTGGCCGTCATGATGGGCGAGTATAGGTGTGGAATTCGCCCGCAGCCTATCGGCAAAAGTGTTCTTATAAATGCGTAAAGCGCATAGGCTGGAGCGAATGATGCAAGGGACCGGGAATTGATAGCGCTCAGCAAAATCCGCGCGCTCACACTGCGCAGGCCGTCGGCGCCGGGGCGGCCGGCCTATATAAGCGCGGCCAGCGGGCTCGTTTGCCGGGGCGGCTTTATATATGTCATCGCCGACGACGAGTTGAGCCTTGCGGTGTTTCAGGGAAATGAGCCGGGCACGCTTGCCGAGGATGCGAAAGAACGCAAAGCCGAAAAACCCGACTTCGAGAGCCTGGCCTTCGTGCCGGCCTTCGACGATTTTCCCCACGGCGCGCTGCTCGCCTGTGGGTCCGGATCGAGGCCCAACCGCACCTTCGGCGCG
>CANJPG010000029.1 GCA_947476065.1 Fidelibacterota bacterium | reverse complement strand
CATAGTTGCTTGAGGGAGAGCAATGACCCAAGATTTGCAGGACGTATCGCTGTCGACCGCGGGCGCGCTGAAGGCGGAATCCGAACAGCAGGGACTCTATTTCAACACCGCGACGCTGGCGCGCTTCATGCGCGCAACCCATGGCGCCGACGCTGCCCGGGAAGCGCAGCGTCACGTGCTCGCTTACGAGCAGATCAAGGATACGGAACTCGCCAGCATCTGGAAGCGCGTCGTCGCCCACATTACTGGTGTGGAACTTGTCGAAGATCCGCGCCGCGTCGTCAAAGCCGACAAATAATTCTGCTCCGGCTCATCCTGCCCTGGCGTTTGTGCTGCGCTGCACACCAAAAGCACTGGCAGCGCAGACGCGAACGCATTGCAGCATCATGTGCTCTGCTCGACTAAGTGTTTGATTCGGCACGACCGAATGCAGACCCTCGAAACTGTTGCACGCGGCGCAGAGCAGAGCTGCGCGAAACCCCCTAACCGCGCCCGATATGTCCACTATGCTTTGACTGTCTGCAATAACGCAGACTGAGAAGAGGACAAATGTCACCGTTAGAAAAACCTGTGACCTTTACCCCGAAAGAAACAGTAGCGACGCTGAGCAATTTTATGCGGGTCAATTACGGTTCCAGTGCTCAAACCGAAGCAGCGCGCCATGTCGTTGCTTACTGCGAGGACGGCAAGCGGGAGCTGGCGGATATTTGGATGTGCGTTGTCGAGGAACTGCAACGCGACGCCGCTTAAGTCCCGAAATATTCAAAGGAGGCAGCCATGATCAGAACGATCGGCCGTACCCAATCCATCGTTTTTCGCCGCGAGAAACCGCCCTCGGCCCGGGCCATATGTACCGCCGTCTGCGTCTATTTTTTTGGAGCGCTCGGCGTCCATATGATCGATCCTGGCTTCCTGCTAATGGCTTGGCTCATGGCAGGGGGCTTGGCATTCACCATTTGGCTCACCATTGAAGCGCGCGGCAGTTTCCTTAATCCCTACACCCTCTTTTTTGCGGGCGCCGTCGCAATCTGCCTGGGTGGTTTTATTGTCTAAGCGGCCCTTGCGCTTTGGCGACGGACTTGCGACACCTGAATCCGACAACTGAAAGGGTGCCCATGCCGTCGATTTATGTCGCCTTCAGCCCGTCCATGCAGGAATGGGGCTCCGACGTCGGCGTAAGCAAGCACCTCTATAAGCCCGGCTTTACCCACGGCGATCCCAAGCAGGCCGTTCAGGAATTGAACGAGGCGGTTTATGCGGGCCAGAAGGACTGGGAGCTGGCCGGGGCGCGGGAGGTGACGGAGTTCGACGAGGCCTCCTTCGCTGCCCGCCTGGCCGATAGGCAAAAGACCATCGATCCGCTCTATTATCCCAAGATCAAAGGTGCGAAGGACATCGTCAAGCTGGAGCAGCGCAAGATCGAAGCCAACATCGTCATCAAGCTGACGATGGAAGGTCGGGATTCCAAGGTGCCGAAGCTGAAACCGCCTCTGGTCGCCGAGGTCATCCTCGACAGTCTGATCGGCACAGGGTTGGTTTAGGACCCTGGTTTAGGGCCGCTACCACCTTGGCCTATGCAGACGGCATAAGAAATCCACAGATTCGTCCATTGCCGCCTAAAAAATAGGCTCGTACCCCCCACTGCCCACTTCGAAGCCACGGAACCCCTAGGTTTTCCCGGTTGGCACGGGATATGCTTATACAGTCCAGGTAGGTCTTCAGGAGAGCATGCGGGTGGCTTTCGACGAAATGTACGCTGCGGACGGCAGCGTTCGCCCGCCTTATGCCGGCGTCGCTAAATGGCTCGCAGGTGTCAATCCAGAGCAGCTTGAGCGCAGGCGCCTGGAGGCGGAGCTGTTCTATCGCCGCGGCGGCATCACCTTTGCCGTCTACGGCGATACGCAAGGCGAAGAACGGATCATTCCGTTCGACATCATTCCGCGCATCCTCTCCAGCACCGAGTGGGCGAAGCTCTCCAAAGGCCTCGAACAGCGCGTACGCGCGCTCAACCTTTATCTCGCCGACATCTACGGCAAACAAACCGCCGTCAAGGCCGGTATCGTGCCTGAGGACCTGGTGTGGCGGAATCCCGCCTACCGCCCCGAGATGGCGGGCGTCGCTGTCCCGCATGGCGTCTACGTGCACATCGCCGGCATCGACATCGTGCGTATCGACGGCGACGACTTCTATGTGCTGGAAGACAATGCGCGCACACCCTCCGGCGTGTCCTACATGCTGGGCGGGCGCGAAATCTGCTTTCGCCTGATGGCCGATCTTTACGGCGCGCACAAAGTGGCGCCGGTCGACAACTATCCCGACGAGCTGGTGAGCATGCTGCGCTCCGTGGCCCCCCGCGGTGTCGACAATCCCTCAGTGGCGCTGCTCACGCCGGGTCAGTTCAACTCGGCCTACTACGAACACTCCTTCCTTGCCGACAAAATGGGCGTCGAACTGGTCGAGGGCCGTGACCTCTTTGTGAAAGATGCCAACGTCTACAAGCGCACCACGGAAGGTCCCAAGAAGGTCGATGTACTGTACCGCCGCGTCGATGACGACTTCATCGATCCCTTGGCCTTCCGGCCGGACTCGATGCTTGGCGTGCCGGGCCTGTTCGGCGCCTATACCGCGGGCAACGTCACGCTGGCCAACGCCGTGGGAACCGGCGCCGCAGACGACAAAGCGATCTACACCTATATGCCCGAGATCGTGAAGTTCTTCCTCAGCGAAGAGCCCATCCTGAAGAATGTTCCCACCTGGCGTTGCCGTGATCCCAAGGAACTCAGCCACGTGCTCGACCATCTGCCCGAGCTGGTGGTCAAGGAAGTGCATGGCTCCGGCGGCTACGGCATGCTGGTTGGCCCGCAGTCCACCAAAAGCGAGATCGAAGACTTCCGGGCGCGGCTCAAAGCCAATCCCGAGACCTATATCGCCCAGCCGACATTGGCGCTGTCCACCTGTCCGTCGTTTGTGGCCAGCGGTGTTGCACCGCGTCACGTCGACCTGCGCCCCTTTGTGTTAACTGGCGCCAACGGCATGAAGATCGTGCCGGGCGGCCTCACACGCGTGGCCATGCGCGAAGGCTCGCTGGTGGTGAACTCGAGCCAGGGCGGGGGCACTAAGGATACGTGGGTGGTGGACCTGTAGATGTTAAGCCGCACCGCAGACAATTTGTTCTGGCTGTCGCGCTACGTCGAGCGCGCCGACTATCTCGCGCGCATTCTCGAGACGACGTCGCGCCTTTCCGTGCTGCCGGCCGCGTATGCCGGCGAGGGCAACGAATGGAAGAGTGCGCTCGCGACGGCTGGTTGTCTCAATGCCTTCCTGGCCATTTACGAAAAACCCACGGCGGAAACCGTCACCGAATTCCTGGCTTTCTCTGAGCAGAATCCGTCGTCCATCCGCCGCTGCCTCGAAACGGCCCGCTTCAACGCCCGCGCCGTCCGCACGGCCTTGACCCAAGAGATGTGGGAAACCATCAACGGGGCCTGGCTTGACCTGCAGAAGATGGATGCGCGCGACATGGTCGAGGGCCGCATCTCGCGCTTCACCGATTGGGTGAAGGACGTCGCGCTGCGCATCGACGGATCCGGTTATCGCACTATGCTGCGCAACGACGCCTATTGGTTCTCGCGGCTGGGCTTTTATATCGAACGCGCCGACAACACCGCCCGCATTCTGGACGTCAAATATCACATCCTTCTGCCGGAAAGCTCCGCCGTTGGCGGCGGCCTCGATTATTCCCAATGGACCGCCATCTTACGCTCCGTCAACGCACTCACGGCCTATCGCTGGGTTTATCGCGAAAGCCTCAGGCCCTGGCTGATCGCCGATCTGCTCATTCTCAACGAAGAGCTGCCGCGATCCCTGGCGTCTTGCTACAAGAACATCGTGGAATGCCTGGACAGCCTCGCCGGCGCTTACGGCCGCCAGGGTAAGGCGCAGCGCCAGGCCCGCACCATCCATACGTCCCTCGACAACAGCGCCATCGATCAGGTGTTCCAGACAGGTCTGCATGAGTTCCTGACCAACTTCGTCGCCGACAACAACCGGGTCGGCGCGGCCATCGTCGAACAATACCTGTAGTCTGAACGCGCCATGCGCATCCGCCTGCAACACCGCACCGCTTATATCTACGACGATCCGGCGGGCGCCGTGATCCAGGTATTCCGGCGCACGCCCCGGAACTATGACGGCCAGCATGTGCGCCACTGGCGCGTCGACATCGATCAGGACGTGCAGATGCAAACCATCGAAGACGCCTTCGGCAACATCGTCAACAGCCTGTCGTTCACGCGGCCCCTCGATGACCTCAGCATCACGGTACAGGGCGAGGTCGAGACCCGCGAGATTCACGGCGTCGTACGCGGAGCCATCGAACGTTTTCCGGCGGGCCTCTACCTGCGCGAGACCCACCTAACGCAGCCCGACGGCGCGCTGCGCAAGTTCGCCCGCGATAGCGCCGGCGCCGGCGAGCCGTTGGAGCGGCTGCACAAACTGCTCGCGGCTCTGCACACCGACATGGAATGCGATCCCAAGGCCCCCGAACTGCCGGCGACCAAGGCCCTGGCCGCCGAACGCGGCACCGCCAATGACATGGCGCAGGTGTTCATCACTGCCGCCCGCAGCCTTGATATCCCAGCGCGATTCATTGCTGGCTACCTGCTGCACGGCGAGGCCAACAAATACAGCGCCAGCGTCCATGCCTGGGCGGAGGCCTTTGTGCCCAGCATCGGCTGGATAGGTTTCGACCCCGTCGAGGGCATCAGCCCCTCCGAGTCCCATGTCAGGGTGAGCATGGCCCTCGACCACCTGGGGGCAGCCCCTTTGCGCGGCACGGCCCAGGGCCACCTTGAGGAGCGGCTTGAGGTGACGGTGCTGGCCGAACATGCCGACCACGCCGGCTTTCGGCAGCAGCAGCAATAGGCTATAAGCCCCCTCCAGGGCGTATCGGGAAGGCTTCGAATGACCTATTGCGTCGCATTATTGCTCAAAGACGGCTTGGTGATGATCTGCGATACGCGGACCAACGCCGGCGTCGACAATGTCGCCAGCTTTCGCAAGCTGCACATGATCGAGGAGCCGGGCGAACGCGTTATCGCGCTGGCTAGCTCCGGCAATCTGTCCATCACGCAGTCGGTTGTCAGCCTGCTGATGGAAGGCGTGCCCGACCCCGAGACCGGCGAAGTCGAGACCCTGCACAACGTGCCAACGATGTTCAAGGCGGCCCAGCTTGTCGGTAAAGCCGTGCGCGAGATTTACCGCGTCGACGGGCCGAGTTTAGAGGCCCACAACGCGCGCTTTGACGTCGCGCTGCTGCTGGGCGGCCAGATCAAAGGCCGTCGCCTGCGCCTGTTCATGGTCTATGCCGCGGGCAACTTCATCGAGGCTTCGGCCGACACGCCGTTCCTGCAGATCGGCGAACACAAATACGGCAAACCCATTCTTGATCGCGCGGTGAAGTACAACACCGACCTCTACGATGCGCTTAAAGTGGGCCTGATCTCGGTTGACTCCACCATGCGCTCCAACCTCGCCGTAGGTCTGCCGCTCGACCTGATCGTCTTGCGGCGCGACACCCTGGAGACCGAGCTAACCTACCGCATCGAGCAGGGCGAACCCTACTTCGAGGACTTGCGCCAGCGCTGGTCCGAAGCCCTGCGAGCCACCCATCAGGCGATCCCCAAGCCGCCTTACGTCAAGAAGGTCTAGCGCCTCATGACGCGTGGACCCACACAGTCCACTTCCTATGCCGACAAAGCGCGCCTCGTGGCCAAACCCGGCGCCAACCCGCCGGCGGTGATCCTCGTCGAGCCGCAGCTGGGCGAGAACATCGGAACCGCCGCGCGCGCCATGATGAACTGCGGCCTGGTCGATCTGCGGCTGGTTGACCCCAAGGACGACTGGCTCAGCGAAAAGGCCATAGGTGCGTCATCCGGCGCCGGTGAAATTCTGCAAAAGGCGCGGCGATTTCCTACTACCGAGGAGGCTGTTGCCGACCTCGAGGTTGTCTACGCCACCACCGCGCGCCGCCGCGAGATGGTCAAGACCGTGATGACCGCACGTACGGCCGCCGGCGACATGCGCGCGCGCGCCGCTGATGGCCGTCGCCTGGGTCTTCTGTTCGGCCGCGAAAAATATGGCCTGACCAATCATGAGCTGAGTCTCGCCAACACGCTCATCGAAGTGCCGCTAAATCCCGAACACTCGTCGCTCAATCTGGCGCAGGCGGTTCTGATCGTGGGTTATGAATGGTTTCAGGTCGGCTACGACGGCCCAGAGGTGGTGACGACCTACAATCACACCAAACCCGTGACCAAGGAACTGCTGCAGGAGCTGTTCGACCACTTGGAAAAAGAACTCATCCTCTGCGGCTTCCTGCGCAACGAGGCAAAGCGCCCCAGCATGATGGTCAATATCCGCAACATGCTGCAGCGGGCCGACCTGACAGTGCAGGAAGTGCGCACGCTGCATGGCATGATCGCCGAATTACGCTACGGCCGCCGCGAAGACCGGCCCAAGCGTCAGCCAGGCTATAAGGCGGACGCTGTCGAGGACTAGCCGCGCAAGGCGCGCGAGAGTTCTTCAACCGGCTTGCCCAGACCCAATCCGCGCGCGGCGGTGATGATGGGGCCGACACGCTCGGCACCGTAGTGGCGTGCGAGCAGCCCACGGGCCTTTGCCTGGTATTCGGCCGGTGTGGCCGGCGTTTTTGGTGTGCCGCGCGGGTAGATGACTTCGCGGGTCAGCAAAGTGCCGTCGCGCTTGCGCAGCTTGACCACACCGGGGCGGCCCTCCGGTGTGTAGACATCGAGCGCGGTATCGTGGCGCACGGTCATGCGAGCCATCAAGGGCGCGAGGGCGGCGAGATCGTTGAGGCCCGGATCATCCAGCTTGCCGTAGCGGATGGCGGCCGCCACCGTGGCACGGGCGCTGAAACGCGCGGCCAAGTCATTCTGCGGCGTGGCGGTGTCGATGGCCATGGCATCGGCGAAGACCGCAATGTCGATGGTGTCCACGTCGGCCTCGGTGATGCCCTCTTCCTTGATCAACAGATCAACCGCATCGTTGACGCCTTGCAGGTGGGCGCAGGAGGGATGCAGCTTGAAATAGCCGTTGAGGATTTCGTAATCGGACCAGCGTCCGTCTGCGCCGATACCTTGCGTCAGTTTGTCCCGGGCGAAGTCGGCGCCGAAGCGGGGCCCGAAGAAACGCGTCAGGCTGTCGGGCAGGGTGGTCATGCCGGCGGCGGCACCTTCGGCGGCGGTCAAGGCCTGAGTGACGGTCATGGCGGGATACAGATGGTGCGACGTAGCACCACCCGCCGTGGTGTAGCGGTCGAAGGCGAGCCCCAAAGCCGAAGCGGATTGCATGGCGCGCTCAATCGCCACGGCATCGCCGTCGGTCAGCAGATGGGCCGCGGCGGCGGCCAGCCCAATGTTGGCCCAGTTGCCGAGGTCATGCAGCCAGTGGGGCACGCCGTTCATAGCAATACCCACGCGCCCGGCGATCTCGTAGCCCGCGACGAAGGCGCTGAGCATACGATGGGCCGGCAACTGATCGCGCTCGGCGATGGCCAGCAACAGCGGAGTCAGCTGCGCCGAGGGATGCCCCTTGGCGTGACTGTAGCCGTCCTGGCGTTGCAGCACGGTGGTCGCTGCGGCATTGAGCATGATGGCTTCACGCATCGCCACGCCGCGCCGATCACCAAGGGCGGTGCACGGGCCGTCTGCGGCCTTCACCACGCGCGCGAGCCGGTCCATGTCGGCATGGCCCGAGCCCGCGGCGATGAAGCTGAGGGCATCGACCAACAGATCCAGCGCCATGTCCTGGACAGCCGTGGGAAGTTCGCTCCACGTCGTTGCGGCGGCGGCCTGGGCGAGTTTTTGGGATTCGGAGAGCGGGGCTTCATTCATGGCGCGGAGTGTCCCTTCCAGCGCGCCAACATGCCAGTCCCGAGACCGGATTTATCGTTCGCTTTGCTGCATAGGACGGCACTTTTGAGCCAAAACTGCGGGTTTCCATTTAGGGTCCATCATAAAATCATTATTTTACAATGACTTATAAAGACCGCCGGCGGTTGACTTCACGCCTGTCCTGCCTATGATGCGGCGGCTTATTTCCGGGAACGTATGTGGCCGGCACCGACTGATCAATCAGCGGGCTACCTCATCGCCTCCGCGGCTCTCGCGGGCGGCCTACCGGGACAACAATATAGGAACGAACAATGACTAAACGTACAGAGTCCAAGTACAAGATCGACCGCCGTCTCCAGGTAAATCTCTGGGGCCGCGCCAAATCCCCCATCAACAAGCGTGAATACGGTCCCGGGCAGCACGGCCAGCGCCGCAAGAAGCCGTCCGACTACGGCGTGCAGTTGATGGCCAAGCAGAAGTTGAAGGGCTACTACGGCAACATTTCCGAGCGTCAGTTCCGCAAGTATTACGCCGAAGCGCTGCGCCGCAAGGGCGACAACGGCGAAAACTTGATCGGCATTCTGGAAAGCCGCCTCGATACCATCGTGTATCGCATGAAATTCGTGCCCACCGTGTTCGCCGCGCGCCAGTTCGTCAGCCACGGCCACGTCTCGGTGAACGGCAAGCGCGTGACCGTGCCGTCCTACATGATACAGATTGGCGACGCGATCGAAGTGCGCTCCAAGTCCAAGGAACTCGCCGTTCTGAAGGAAGCCACTGAATCCGCCGAACGCGACGTGCCCGATTACATCGAAGTCGATCACTCGAAATACGCCGGCCAGCTCAAGCGCACCCCGGGCCTGAAGGACGTGCCGTACCCCGTCCAAATGGAACCGAACCTGGTCATCGAGTTCTACTCGCGCTAATCGTGCCGAACATACCGCTACAGAACGGGGCCCTTTCAGGGGCCCCGTTTTGCATTCAGGCCTGCGGAAGGTACAGTTCACGGATGACCGACCAGGACCCCATCGCGGCTTATCTCGCCGAGGCCCGCAAAAGCGGCATCATGTTTTGCGCCTCCTGCCGCAGGACTGGCCGTTGCCGATTGGGCGTGACTCGTGAGGACCTGCTCCCCGATGGCAGGTACGTCGCCAAGGTGGTGTGCGGGCCGGAAAACGAAGCCGGCCCAAACGTCGCTCACGGCGGTTGGACCGCGGCCATGCTCGACGAGGCCCTGGGTCATCTTCTCCTGTGGAAAGGCCTGCTCATCGTCACCAAGACGTTCAATGTGGATTACCTGCGTCCCGTGCCGCTTGAGCGCGAGTTGGAGGCCCATGCCTGGGTCGAAAGCCACGACGGTTCCAAGTGGCAGCTCGCGGGCGAACTGCGCCTCGGCGAGAGCGTGCTGGCCAAGGCAACCGGGCTTTTCATCGAACGCGACATGTCGCACTTCCAGCGCTTCAATCAATGGATCGCCCAGCAGGGGTGACGGCGGCGGCGCTTCGCCGGTATAATCCGGCCGTCCCAGCGAAAGGCGCGCCGTGAAACCCGTCATCTCCCCCGAATACGCCGCCATGAACCGGCAACTGCACGACGACAAGCCCGAGTACGGCGTCGGCGCGGCCAAGGACGCGGCCTCGGTGGTCAAGCTGGCGCGCAGTGCCGGCTACACGGTTGTTCTGGATTACGGCTGCGGCAAGGGCGCCTTGAAGCCCGCCGTGCTGGCGCTGGCACCCGAACTCACCGTGCTGGAATTCGATCCCGCCGTGCCCGGCAAGGATGCACTGCCGACCCAGGCCGTGCACCTCGTCGCCGCCCTCGACGTCATGGAGCACATCGAGCCGGAGTATCTCGACGGTGTTCTGCAAACCATGTGCGATCTGAAGCCCCACGGCGTCGTGCTCAAGATCGCGCTGATCCCCGCCAACAAGACCCTGCCAGATGGGCGCAACGCACATCTGATTGTTGAAGCGGCGGACTGGTGGAAGGCGCGCCTGGAGCATTTCTTCAAACCCTTCACCACGCAGGATCTCAAGACCCACTTCCTGTTTTACGGCACGCCGTTCAAGGTTTAGCCGCGGCGCGGTCTTCGGCGGCTGCGGCTAGTGTTGTTGAAAAGCGCTGAGTCCCCAGGTTTCATTTTTCCCTTTGTCGAACAAGGCTTAGCGCTCGCTGTCGCCGCCGTTGGGGCAGGCACACGATATCTGCTTGACGCGAGTCTTCAAAAATCTCTTCAGGACAGGAGTGCAATTTAACAGTGAGGTTCTGATGACAAAGCTTTTCCGCAACGACAGTCCCGGCGCCCTGACCCGCGAGCAAGCCGTCGAGCTTGAGAAAAAACGCATAAAGGAACGCAAGCGCCAGGTGCAAGTACTGGCTGCCAAGGGCCGCGGCGGCGATACCGAGATCGCGCATGTCGCCTTGGGCGAGCTGGAAATCCCGGCGGTGCTGCAGACGCCCGAACTCATCGATGCCTTGCGCCGCGCCGCAGCCGACAGCGGCATCCCCTTCGACCGCCTGCGCGTCGGCAGTCGCCGCAACAGCATCAATCCGAACACGGGCGCGCCGGAGTTTCGTGCCTTGGATGACGACGGTATGCCGGGCATCGAGGTGAGGGGAAGTGGCTCGATCGACCCCTGGTGGGATCCGGGCATTTCAGATCAATTCCGCCGCTTTGGCGCCGGCGGGGATGGGCTTAACCCTGGCGGCGGTGGGCCGGCCGGCGATGGCGGCGCGCCGATTGAGCAAGTCACCGTTAACGCACCTCCGGCGCCGCCGGTTCAAAATAGACCGCCTAACTTTAGGGCGCCGCAGCCGTACGTCTATAATGGTCCGCCGACCGAAGAAGTTGTTGTAACTGGTACAGTGCCTACACAACGCTTACCGCTTTACGGCTATCAGAGAAATCTACTTGAAACCATGAATGGGCCCGCGACCCGAATTGGACAAAAGTACGGGTTCAATCCAGACAACTTGCTCGGATTGATGGGACACGAGAGTGGCTGGTTCACCAAACCTGACGCAGTCGAAAATAACAATCCGTTTGGCGTGAACTATCCTGGCACCGCGCAAATGCGTAAATTTGATGATATGGACTCGGCCTTCGACTATTGGGGGAAGGTGTTCGGGCCGCACCTCAGCGGAAAAAACACCACTGACGATTTTGTGAAGGGACTTCGCAACCTGCCGGCTGGCCCTTATAATTCAAAGGACCAGGACTATGATCCTAAGGTTCGGGATGCGATTGATTCGGTAAAGATCAAAAAGCCCGACTGGTTGCAAGGGCGATAGCTAAATGCCGCGTGCGGAAACACTGATCGTATTTGAGATGCTGTGTTTGTTCGCACTGGTGTTTTGCGCCGCATTTGCCGTTCCTGCGTACCCGTACTTTAAGGTATCGCCGGTGGCGCGGTATGTTAATCCGACATTTGGACTGACAGTCTCTATTCCGATTGGCATGCGGGCATGCCAATCGGATACGGGAATGGCGATCAGTCACGGATTCTGGATACCTCTCGACGAAGAGAGCCGCTGCTCTGACCCTTTTGGCAAAGGACGCTTCATTAGCGTGCTGGTTAGCTTTGAGGCGGCCTATGATGCCCAGTCGCCCCGGCTATTGGCTGAAGCGAAATGCAGCAGATCGATTGTGGAAATACCGGAGTTGCAAATTCCTAGTCACGAGACAATCGTATGCCAGCAACCTTATCTTGAGAGGGCTGCGGAAGGGCAATTAAGTTCGTCTGGCCGCATTGAAACAACGGCACTGACGCTGGTCGGCGGTTTGTCCGGCACCGACTTTCAGGTGTCGCTCATCACGACGGAAGACCACGTGAGTCAAGACGTTGAAGCGCTAAAACGCGTTCTCGCAGGCGTCGAAATTGGCCATCGCTGAAGTGACGCTGGGTGCAAGTAAATCGGTACCAGGTACGGATTGCACTTCACACTTTATGGCCTATAGGCACTAAGCGATTGTTCGATCTAGATCGGCGGGAATTGGAAGCGTTGCAGCCGGAGCTCTACGCCAAGCTGAATGCCGACTACACGGCATTTGCCGACTTTGAAGTGTGTCAGTCCAAAATAGACGAGCCGGGCCACTTGATGTGGGCCTGCGTTGCGGATATGAAAAATGCCAAATATTTTTCAGAGGAAGAGGCGCGGCGGCTCAAGCTCAATCACTAGAAGACCTGCATTGACCCAATAAAAACGGCGCTCGTGCAAGAGCGCCGTTTTATTATATCGCGCCGCGCGACAATTACGCCGTCGCGACTTGCTTGTCCTGGAACAGGGTCTGCAGTTCGCCGGCCTCGGCCATTTCGCGCACGATGTCGCAGCCGCCGACGAATTCGCCCTTGACGTAAAGCTGTGGGATGGTCGGCCAGTTGGAGAAGTCCTTGATGCCCTGGCGGACGTCGTTGTCGGCCAGCACGTTGATGCCTTTGAACTTGACGCCGGAATGGGTCAGCACCTGCACCACGGCGGCGGAAAAGCCGCACATGGGCGCCATCGGAGTGCCTTTCATGAACAGCACCACGTCATTTTCGGCGATTTCTTTTTTGATCTGGTCGATCGCGGGAGAGTCGGTCATTGGGATATCCCTCGTTAAAACGCCATGGCCCAAATATAGGCCGATCTTACGGGATCACAAGATGCAGAGCGTGAGGTTTAAGTCGCGCTGGTTGTGAGGGCCAGGGCATGCAATTCGCCGCCCATTTTACCCTTCAGGGCCGCGTAAACCATCTGGTGCTGCTGCACACGGCTTTTGCCGGCGAAAGCGGTTGTCACCACGGTCGCGGCATAGTGATCGCCGTCGCCGGCCAGGTCCTGGATATCGACCTTGGCGTCGGGGAAAGCCTGTTTGATCAAGGTTTCGATATCAGCTGCGGCCATCGCCATGGGCGTAATCCTTTTATTGAGCCATATAGGCCGGAAACCAGCCTTCGTGCAGCTGGCGCAGGGCAGCCAGCTCGAAGGCTTCGCCGCTCAGCGTGATGGCGGTGCCGCCAGTCTTGCCGATATGCTGCGCGGGAATGCCAGCGGCCTTGGCTGCCTCCAGCACGGCGGCGGCATTCTTCGCGCTGACGATATAGCGGGCCTGATCTTCGCCGAACAGCGCCGCATGGCCGGCGATATTTTCCAACGCCGCGCCGATGTTGCCGGCCAGCGCCATTTCCGCGATCGCGACCAGCAGTCCGCCGTCCGAGAGGTCATGGCAGGCAGTGATCTTGCGGCCGGTGATAAGGCCGCGCACCGTGTCGCCCACCTTGCGCTCGAAAGCGAGGTCCACTGGCGGCGGGGCGCCTATTTCCTCGCCCGCGACTTCACGCAGGTAAAGCGATTGGCCAAGCCAGCCGGCGTCGTCTTTGTGGCCGAGCAGAATGATCGCTTCGCCTTCGGCTTTGAAAGCCACGGTTGTCATCACATCGAGGTTGTCAATGAGGCCAACGCCGCCGATGGCAGGCGTGGGCAGTATGGGCGCGCCGTCGGTCTCGTTGTAAAGCGAGACGTTGCCGGAGATGACAGGGTAGTCGAGGGCCTTGCACGCTTCGCCGATGCCGTTGATGGCCTCGACGATCTGGCCCATGATCTCTGGCTTCTGCGGATTGCCGAAATTGAGGTTGTCGGTGATGGCCAGCGGGCGCGCGCCGACGGCGGTCAAATTGCGCCAGGTCTCGGCCACAGCCTGTTTGCCGCCTTCGAAGGGATCGGCCTTTACATAGCGCGGGGTGACATCAGTCGTGATGGCCAGCGCGCGGTTGGAGTTGTGGATGCGCACCACGGCCGCGTCGCCGCCAGGGCGTTGGGTGGTGTCGGTCATCACCATGTGATCGTATTGCTCCCAGATCCAGCGACGGCTGGCGATATCGGGGCAGCCCATCAGGATCTTCAGCGCGTCGCGCCAGGGCACGTCTTTGACGCTGCTGGCCGCCACGACCGGCAGCTTGGGCGAGGGCACCCACGGCCGGTCGTATTCCGGCGAGGCTTGGGCCAGCGGATCGATGGGCAGGTCGCAGACCACGTCGCCGTGGAACTTCAGGATCATCCGGCCTGTGTCGGTCAGGTGGCCGATGACGGCGAAGTCCAATTCCCACTTCTCGAAAATCTTGCGCGCGATGTCTTCTTTGCCCGGCTTCAGGATGATCAGCATGCGCTCCTGGCTCTCCGAGAGCATCATCTCGTAGGGCGTCATGCCTTCTTCGCGCTGGGGCACCGTCTCCATGTTCAGCTCGACGCCCATGCCGCCCTTGGAGGCCATCTCGAAGGACGAGCTGGTCAGGCCGGCCGCACCCATGTCCTGGATGGACTGGATGGCGTCGGTGTTCATCAGCTCCATGCAGGCTTCGATCAGCAGCTTCTCGGTGAACGGATCGCCGACCTGCACGGTTGGGCGCTTTTCCTCGGAGTTCGCATCGAACTCCGCGCTCGCCATCGTTGCGCCGTGGATGCCATCGCGCCCTGTTTTGGAGCCGACGTAGACCACCGGATTTCCTGCGCCCGCGGCAGCCGAATAGAAAATCTTGTCCTGCTGCGCGAGGCCCAAGGTCATGGCATTGACCAGGATGTTACCGTTGTAGCTGGGGTGGAAGTTCACTTCGCCGCCCACAGTGGGCACGCCGACGCAGTTGCCGTAGCCCGAGATGCCAGCGACGACGCCTCGCACCAGATGCTTGGTTTTGGGATGGTCAGGTGATCCGAAGCGCAGGGCGTTCATGTTGGCGATGGGGCGCGCACCCATGGTGAACACGTCGCGCAAAATGCCGCCGACGCCGGTCGCAGCGCCCTGATAGGGCTCGATGAATGAGGGGTGGTTATGGCTTTCCATCTTAAAGATGGCGGCGAGGCCCTCACCAATGTCGATGACGCCGGCGTTCTCACCGGGGCCGCAGATGACCCAGGCCGCCGTGGTCGGTAAGGTCTTCAGCCACTTCTTCGACGACTTGTAGGAGCAATGCTCCGACCACATCACCGAGAAGATTCCGAGTTCCAACAGATTGGGCTCGCGGCCCAGGACCTCAAGAACCTTCTTGTACTCGTCGTCCGAAAGCCCGTGGGTTTTTATGACTTCAGGCGTAATGGGAGAGACTTTGTTCAAGCGAGTGTCTCCACCAAGGCATCGAACATGGCGCGGCCGTCGGTGCCGCCCAGCTTGGCGTTGGCCAGGCGTTCGGGGTGCGGCATCATGCCCAGCACCGTGCGCGATTTATTGAAAATGCCGGCGATGTTGTGCTGCGAGCCGTTGGGATTGGCATCGGCGCTGACGTCGCCGTTGGCTGTGCAATAGCGGAAAGCCACGCGGCCGTTGCTTTCCAGCTCGTTCAAGGTCGCTTCGTCGGCGAAGTAGTTGCCTTCGGCGTGGGCGATGGGAATGCGGATGACCTCGCCCGCCTTGTATTTGGCGGTGAAGGCGCTCTGGGAGTCTTCGACCTTCAAATGCACGTCGCGGCAGATGAAGCGCAGGTCCTTGTTGCGCATCAGCACGCCGGGCAGAAGGCCGGCTTCGGTGATAATCTGAAAGCCGTTGCAGATCCCCAGCACGCGTGTGCCTTTTTCGGCGCGGCGCTTGACCTCGCCCATGACCGGCGAGTGGGCTGCCATGGCGCCGCAGCGCAAATAGTCGCCATAGGAAAATCCGCCCGGTACGACGATCAGGTCGACATCGGGGATGTCGGTGTCCTGATGCCAGACCATCGTGGTCGGCTTGCCGGTGCTTTGTTCTAGGGCTGTTGCGATGTCGCGGTCGCAGTTGGAGCCGGGGAAGACGATGACGGCTGCGCGCATACTCTAGTCCACAACCTCGACGCTGAAGTTCTCGATGACGGTGTTGGCGAGCAGCGCTTTGCACATGTCCTCGACCTGGGACTTGGCGGCCACTTTATCCTTTTGCTGCGGCAGATCGACTTCGATGTATTTGCCCTGACGCACGCCGCCGACGCCGCCGAAGCCCAGGCCGTGCAGCGCGTTTTCGACGGCTTTGCCTTGCGGGTCCAGCACGCCGTTTTTAAGGGTGATGTGAACTTTGGCTTTCAACAAACGCTCCTAGGGATAGCTATTGAAGTGTAGAGGGGCCTTTGACGTCCGTCGGCCCGCTTTCGGGCAGGATGCCGAGGCGGCGCGCGACTTCCTGATAGGCCTCTTCGACGCGGCCCAGGTCGCGGCGGAAGCGGTCCTTGTCCATCTTCTCGTTGGTCTTGAAGTCCCACAGACGCATGTTGTCCGGTGACAGCTCATCCGCCAGCACTACCTGCACGTCGCCGTTCTCGTGATAGAGGCGGCCGTATTCGACTTTAAAGTCCACCAGCTTGATGCCGATGCCGAGGAACAGCCCAGCGAGATAGTCATTCACGCGCAGCGACATATTCAACATCTCGTCGATCTCATGGATCGCCGCCCAGCCAAAGCCGGTGATGTGTTCTTCCGAAACCATCGGGTCGTTAAATTCGTCGTTCTTGTAATAATACTCGACGATGGATCGCGGCAGGCGCGTACCCTCGGGAATATGGAAGCGCGTCGAGATCGAGCCGGCGGCGATATTGCGCACGACCACTTCGATGGGGATGATCTCGACTTCCTTAACCAGCTGCTCGCGCATATTGAGGCGGCGTACGAAGTGGGTGGGGATGCCGATCTCCTCCAGGCGCATCATCAGGTATTCCGAGATGCGGTTGTTGAGCACGCCTTTGCCGGTAATCGTGCCCTTTTTCTTATTATTGAATGCGGTGGCGTCGTCCTTGAAATATTGAACCAGGGTGCCGGGCTCGGGGCCCTCGAATAGCACTTTGGCTTTGCCTTCATAGATTTGCTTGCGGCGCGCCATGGGAAATCCTTCGGTAACGGCCTGAACGGGCACTTATTGGGGTCGATATAGCAGGTGGGGGTGGCCGCCACAACGCGAGCGCCCGAGCCCTAGGGAAGCCCCCGAAAACTGGGCCAATATATGGTGTGGGGCGGTGCTAAAGATATCCACAGGCCCCCCAAAACGACAGACTCGGGTCTGCCTGGACTTCAATGCCGCCCAGGCCCTCCACCCAGCCGGCCAGACTATGTTACATTAGCCGTGGTGCCGGAAGGGCGCCGTCAATTCAACTCTGGGAGGGTTGTATGCCAACCAAGCACATCCTTTTGTCGACCGTTGTCCCGGCCATGCTGCTGCTGGGCGGATCAGCTTATGCGGCGGGCGCCGCAGATGTTCCGAAAGTTGCCGACGGCCTCAGCGGCGTCGTCACCAGCACCAAGGGCCCCGAGGCCGGTGTCTGGGTGATCGCTGAAACCGACAGCCTGCCCACGCGCTACATCAAGATCGTCGTCACCGACGACCAGGGCCGCTACGTGATGCCTCAGATGCCCAAGGGCAAATATAAGGTCTGGGTGCGCGGCTACGGACTCGTCGACTCAAAGCCGGTAGACAGCGCGCCCGGCGCGCAGCTGAACCTGACGGCTTCTATCGCGCCGAGTGCCGCCGCCGCCGCCGAATATTACCCGGCCAGCTACTGGCTGCAGATCATGCATCTGCCGGGTGAAAAGGAATTCCCTGGCACCGGCCCCAAGGGCAACGGTGTCGCGCCCACCTTCAAGAACCAGCAGCAGTTCGTCTCACAGCTCAAATCCGGCTGCATGCTCTGCCATCAGCAGGGCCATGAAGCTACGCGTAAGCTCGCCAACAGCTCGGTCGAGGCCTGGTACGAGCGCCTGAAGAGCGCGCGCGCCGCCGGCGACCAGACCGTGGGTAACCATGGTGCCGGCATCTCTATGAGCATGCTCAACAACATGACGTCCTTCGGCCCGCGCGGCCTGGCCGTGTTCGCCGATTGGACGTCCCGCATCGAGAAAGGCGAGCTGCCCGCCGAAACGCCGCATCGCCCCGAAGGCATCGAGCGTAACGTCGTGCTCAGCATCTGGGATTGGGCCTTCGGCCGCGCCCTGCACGACGAAATCACCACCGACCGCCGCAACCCGACCGTCAATGCCAACGGCCTCGTCTATGCTCTGGCGCCTACCACCGGCAACATCGAGACGCTAGACCCGGTGACGCATCAGGTGGCCGAAGTGAAGCTGCCCGCCCGCCCGGGCAAAGAGCAGATGAACGTCTATCCGCACAACCCGATGATCGACAGCAAGGGCCGTGTTTGGGTCACCGACATCGGCCAGTACACGCTGCCCGCCGCCTTAACCTCGGAGATGCGCCCCAATTTCTGCTCCGACGGCAACATCAACAAGTTCGCCAAATACTGGCCGGTGAACGGCGAAACCCGCGACCGTCAGCTGTTGTTGTTCGATCCCGCGACCGAGTCCTCGGTCAGCATTCCGAACTGCTTCGGTGTGCACCACCTGGCCTTCGCGCGCGATGAGCGCGACTCCCTGGTGTTCAGCGGCGACCGCGACGCGGTTGGCTGGATCGAAGCCAAGACCTTCGACGAAACCAAAAATGCCGAAAAATCCCAAGGCTGGTGCCCCTTGGTGCTCGACACCAACGGCGACGGTAAGATCACGCCCGATCGCACGCAGTGGAATCAGCCCCAGGCCTCACGCGGCGCGGGCGAGGACATCACCGTCAGCGGCGAAGCGCCCAAGCCCGACGCCAAGAAGGACACGCGCATCACCGGCGGCAGTTACGGCATGGACACGAGCCCCGTGGACAATGCCATCTGGCTTGATCGCTTGAGCTCGTACCCGACCGCCATCGTGCGTGTGGAGCGCGGCAACAACGCGCCTGAAACCTGCAAGTCGGAAATCTACCAGCCGCCGGTGAACAAAGACGGCACTTACCAGGCGTTCCTGGGCCGCAGCGTTAGCATCGATTCCAAGAACATCGCCTGGGTGATGTTCAACAGCGGCCACATGGGGGCTTTCGACCGCACCAAGTGCAAAGTCACCAGCGGCCCCACGGCCACCGGTGATCAGTGCCCCGAAGGCTGGAAGCTCTATGACGTGCCCGGTCCGAAAATGGCCGGCACCAACATCTCGTCCGATTGGAGCTACCTGAACTGGGTGGACGTCTATGACACCTTCGGTCTCGGCAAAGATACACCGATGGCGCCTGGCTCGAACTCGGACTCGCTGATCGCTCTGAACAAGGCCGACGGCAAAGTGCATCACTTCACCGTCCCGTACCCGCGCGGCTTCTTCGCCCGCGGCCTCGACGGCCGCATCGACGATCCCACAGGCGGCTGGAAGGGCAAGGGGCTGTGGATGGCCTTTGCCATGACGCCGGCCTGGCAGCAGGAAGGCGGCCTCGAAGGCAAGGGCCCGCAGATGGTGCATTTGCAATTGCGCTCAAGCCCGCTCGAGCAATAATCGTCACACGCAACGAAAGAACCGGCGCCCCGGATTTAAAAATCCGGTGGCGCCGGTTTGTTTTAGGCGAGGTCCACCGGCGCGAAACTCGTGCTGTCGGGCGGTCCGGGGGCGAATAGCCAGATCGGGCGCTGCTTGTCGCTGAACACTTTCTCGGTCGATGGCAGGGCCATAAGCGACGACGACGATGTACCGAAGCCGTTCGCCATGCGAAAACTCATGGCGCGGGCCTCGCCAGAGGCATCGGTTGACGCCAATAGGCTGCGCCAGCTTTCCCAATCGTTTGAGTCCGGTTCAGGGGCCGCGGCCGCTTGAAAGCGGGGCAGATGGGTGGCGATGCGGGCATCGCTGACATCGTTACGGTCAAAAGCGGTGAACATCGACAGGCCCTCGGGGATGCGTTCCAGCCGCATGCGTTTGCCTTTGCCGGTCATGGCCAGCCACCAGGCGTCGCGGTTGTCGGCTATGATCATGTTGAAAGGCCTGTAGGCGGCGGGATCGAGATCGGCGAGCGCGCCGGCGGCATCATTGGCGTCGGGATGGTCGAGGGCCTCCAGTACCAGCTCCCCGCGGCTGCGTTTGCCGGGGGCGGGACCCAATGAGCCGTGGCGGTTGAGGATACAGGCGGCGACGCCGGCGTCGTTGAGGCCCATCCAAGTGCCGCCGGCCAGTTCATCCAGGCCAGCGACCACGTCGTGCCGGTCCGGCCAGTGGCGGGCCGGCGGTTTCCATGGGCGGGTCAGCATTTCATCGCGGTTGGTGCCGATAATCACGGGCCAAGCGTCCTTGGGGCGGCGCAGGATGACGACGGTGCACATGGGCCCAATTTAGTGCGCCCGTAACACCGGCGCCAGTTGCGTCGGCCAAGCGCCCTCGCTATATGCTTTGGACATCATACGGAGAGTTTCCATGAGCGACGAGTTTTCCGACCGCGAAAAAGGCTTTGAGCGCAAATTCCAACTGGACCAGGATCAGCTGTTCCGCGCCCAGGCGCGCCGCGACAAGCTGTTCGGCCAATGGGCCGCGGCCAAATTTGGCCGTACCGACGTCGAGAAATACGCCGCCGAAGTGGTGGATTCCAACTTCGAGCGGCCCGGCGACGACGACATGCTGGGCAAGGTGAAAGCCGACTTCAAGGCCGCCGGAGTAACCGTGTCGGATACGGATGTGGCCAAGGCGCTGCACGACGCCTTCGCCGCTGCGGCGGCGCAGATCGCGGCTGAGAAGAAGTAGCGAACCTCGACTGTCGTCCTGGGATTTATTCCCAGGACCCAGGATGGCGGTCACGAACCGCACCAACACATAGCCGGTATTTTAAAATATCACGCTTCGCAACCCTGGATCCTGGGCACACGGCCCAGGAAGCCGTTGTGGTCGGTTAGGCCCCAAACACGCGTTTGAAAATCGTATCGACGTGCTTGGAGTGGTAGCCCATGTCGAACAACTTCTCGAGTTCGGACACCGGAATCTTGGCGACGACCTCTTTGTCCGACTTCAGGCGTTCCAGCAGCTGGCCGCCTTCGTTCCAGACCTTCATGGCGTTGCGCTGGACGTAGACATATGAGTCTTCGCGGCTGACGCCGGCTTGGGTCAGCGCCAGCAGGACACGCTGCGAGAACACGAGGCCCCCCATCATGTTGAGGTTCCGCGCCACGGCTTCGGGATATACCACCAGCTTGTCGATCACGCCGGTTGCCCTTGCCAATGCGAAGTCCAGGGTGATGGTGGCATCGGGGCCGATGTAGCGCTCGACCGATGAATGCGAGATGTCGCGTTCATGCCACAGCGCTACGTTCTCCATGGCGGGGATGACGTAGGCGCGCACCATACGGGCGAGTCCGGTCAGATTTTCCGTCAGCACAGGGTTGCGCTTGTGCGGCATAGCCGACGAACCCTTCTGGCCGGGCGAGAAGAACTCCTCGACCTCACGCACTTCAGTACGCTGCAGATGGCGGATTTCCGTGGCCAGGCGCTCGATGGAGCTGGCGATTACGCCGAGCACGGAGAAATACATCGCGTGACGGTCGCGCGGAATCACCTGGGTGGAGACGGGCTCCACATGCAGGCCCATCTTCTCGGCCACATAGGTTTCCACAAAGGGGTCGATGTTGGCGAAGGTGCCGACGGCGCCTGAAATGGCGCAGGTGGCGATATCCTCACGCGCCGCCTGCAGGCGCTTCTTATTGCGGTCGAACTCGGCGTAGAAGCCAGCGAACTTGAGACCCAGCGTCACCGGCTCGGCATGGATGCCATGGCTGCGGCCCATGGCGACGGTCATCTTGTGTTCGAGCGCGCGGCGCTTGAGGGCGGCGAGCAGTTCATCTATGTCGGCGAGCAGCAAGTCAGCGGCTTGCACCAGCTGCGCCGACAGGCAGGTGTCGAGCACGTCGGACGAGGTCATGCCCTGGTGCACGAAACGCGCTTCGGGGCCGACGTATTCGGCAAGGTTGGTGAGGAAGGCGATGACGTCGTGTTTGGTCTCGCGCTCGATTTCGTCGATACGGTCGATGTCCCATTTGCCGCGCTGCCAGACGGCTTTGGCGGCCTCTGCTGGAATCACGCCGAGTTTGGCCTGGGCATCGCAGGCGTGGGCTTCGATCTCGAACCAGATGCGGAATTTGTTATCCGGCTCCCAGATCTTGGTCATGGCGGGCCGGGAATAGCGGGGGATCATGGGCGCTCTCGATCCAGAGGGGTAAGCGGGATGTATAGGCGGCGCCCTCGGTAAAGACAACCCGGCGGCGGAGCCGGATAAATCTCTCTAGATCAATGGGATAGCTGAGACGAGTAGAATTGAAGCTCCGCGTTACAAATTACGCTAACTCTTACCTTTTATAGCAACTAAATGCCACTTTTTGAAAATTATCTCAGATGTTCTTAGGACTAAATATAACAAAATCAATACCTTAAAAGATTTTGGCAGGCTGGCACAGGGCTTGCTCTTGGGAAAAGTGCGGAGGCGGCCCCAATGCCGCTTCAGAGGGAAAGCCGCACATACTCATGAATACGCCAAGCCCAAGCAACATCGTCTCCCCACAAGCCCTTCGTGGGGCCGGCATGGACCGCAAGATCGAAGTGCCGGCCTGGCGCAAGCACACGAAGGTGGCCGGTGCCGGCGCGGCGGCGGTGATTGCGCTCGCCGTTGTCGCGATGCTTGCCGTTCAAAGCGGCACAAAAACGATCAAGGTTGAAAGCACCACTGTCACCGTCGGCGACGTCACGCGGGGCACCTTCGAGGACTTCGTGCCCATCCGCGGCCGTGTCACCCCGCTGAAAACCGTCTACCTCGATGCCATCGAAGGCGGGCGCGTCGAGAAGCGCTACATCGAAGACGGCGCGGAGGTGAGGGCTGGCGACGTGCTGGTCGATCTTTCAAATACCCAGCTGCAGCTGGATGTGCTGTCGCGCGAGACCGAGGTCGCCCAACAGACCAACAACGTGCGTACGCTAGAGCTCAACCTCGAGCAAAGCCGGCTGAACAACCGCCGCGACCTGGCCGAGACGGAATATCAGGTACAGCGCCTGAGCCGCACGTTTGAGCGCAAACGCAAGTTGTTCGCCGGCGGCAACGCTTCGCAAAGCGATCTCGAGAACACTGAAGACGAGTTCAATTTCCAGAAGCGCAAATTGGACCTGTTGCGCGAGACCCTGCGTACGACCGAGCGCTTGCAGGAAACCCAGTTGGTCCAGATCAAGGAGACCGCAGGGCGCCTTGTGAAGAACCTCGACATGGCGCGCGGCAACCTCGAAGGCCTGAAAGTCCGCGCACCGGTGGATGGTAAACTGACCTCCTTTACCATCGAGCTGGGCCAAAGCCTGGCCAAGGGCGAGCGCCTCGGGCAGATCGACGATCCTGATCACCGCAAGATTGCCGCCGATATAGATGAGTTTTATCTCAGCCGTATTGTCACGGGCCAATCCGCGACGCTCGCCTGGAACGGTAAGGACTACGCGCTAACGGTTGCCAAGATCTATCCGCAGGTGCGCGACGGCCATTTCACTGCCGATCTGGTGTTCACCGCCGACGAGCCCGCGGACGTACGCCGCGGTCAGACACTGCAGCTGAAACTCACGCTGGGTGACGCCGAAGAGGCCACGCTCATTCCCGATGGCGCCTTTTTCCAGGATACCGGCGGCAACTGGGTTTTCGTGCTGGCACCTGACGGCAATACGGCCGTGCGCCGCGATGTGCGCCTGGGCCGCCGCAATTCACGCTTTATCGAAGTACAAAGCGGCCTCGCGGTTGGCGAGAAAATCGTCACCTCGCCGTACACAGCTTTCCTCGATACCGATCGTCTGCAAATCAACGCGCAATAAGGGGTACTCAAAATGCTGGCGCTTCACAATCTATCCAAGGCCTTTCGCACCGAAGACGTCGAGACCACGGCCCTCAACGCCATCAATATCGACATTGCCGCCGGCGAGTTCGTCGCCATCATGGGCCCTTCGGGCTGCGGCAAGTCGACCCTGCTCAATATCATCGGCATGCTCGATAGTCCGAGCGGCGGTTCTTACAAATTCAAAGGCGAAGAAATCTCGCAGTATTCGGAAGCCAAGCTGGCCGACCTGCGCAAGGTCAATCTCGGCTTCATCTTCCAAAGCTTCAACCTGATCGACGAACTCAACGTCTTCGAGAACATCGAGCTGGCGCTGCTCTACCACGGCATTCCCGTCCGCGAGCGGCGGACACGCGTCGAGGTGGTGATGGAGAAGGTCGGCATCAGCCATCGGTCCACTCACCGCCCGGCGCAGCTTTCGGGCGGCCAGCAGCAGCGTGTCGCCGTCGCCCGCGCGGTGGTCTCCAATCCCGCGCTGATCCTTGCCGACGAGCCTACCGGCAACCTCGACTCCCAACACGGCGGCGAAGTGATGGAACTGCTGCGCGGGCTGAACCGCGAAGGCACCACTGTCGTCATGGTCACGCACTCGCGCGTCGATGCCGGCCACGCCAAACGCGTGATCAATCTGCTCGACGGGCATGTCATGGCCGAAGGCCTGCGGGCCCACAGCGAAGCCGCATAAATAGGGGAGGGTGCCATGCTCAAGAATTATTTGACGGTCGCGGTCCGCAGCGTTCTCAAGAATCGGCTGTGCTCGGCTATTAACGTCTTCGGCCTTGCCGTGGGTCTGGCGAGCTGCATCCTCATCCTGCTCTACGTGCGCCACGAGACGTCCTACGACACCTGGCTGCCCAACGCCGAGCGCATCTATATGCTGCAGGCCCGCTTCGACATTCCCGGCCGCGCGCCGATGATCGGCGCCAGCGCGCCCGGCCCGGCCTTGCCCGCCATCCTGAAAGATTTCAGCCAGATCGAAAGCGGCGTGCGCGTCATCACGCAGCGTCCGGTCATCAAACGCGGTGCAGAGGTTTTCCGCGACCCTGTGTATCTGGCCGATCCCGCGTTCTTCGATGTGCTCGATCTGCCCATGATCAGCGGCAACGGTCCCGCCGCCATGAAGGACACGTCGTCGGTGCTGCTGTCCGAAAGCATGGCGCGCAAATATTTCGGCACCATCCCGCCCATCGGTCAGGTCATGCCGGTGACGTTCAGTTTCGGATCGCGCGACTATCGTGTGGCCGGCGTGTTCAAGGACCTGCCGTCCAACACGCATCTGGATATCGGCATTCTTGCGCCCATCAACGAGCCCGATTTCGCCAAAATGGATTGGATGTTGAGAAGCTGGGTCTCTACCAATCCCTCGACCTATATCCAGCTGAAGCCGGGCGCCGACATCGACTCCATCCGTCGCGCGATGAGGGATTTCCAACGCCGTAACATTCCCGATCTGTCCTTCGGCGGACAGGATTTCAAGGTTGCCGACATGATAACCTTGAGTCTGCTGAACGTTCAGGACGTGCACCTGCATTCGGCACCCAGCGGCCTCAATCGGCCGGTCGGAAACGTCAAGGTGATTGCCACCTTCTCGGTGGTCGCGGTGATGATTCTGCTCATCGCCTGCATCAACTTCACCAACCTCGCCACCGCGCGCGCAAGCCAGCGGGCCCGCGAAGTCGCGCTGCGCAAGGTGCTGGGCGCGAAACGTCCGCAACTCGTGGCTCAGTTTCTGAGCGAGTCCGTCCTGATGGCGCTGCTCGCCTTCGCGGTCTCGCTCGTGCTCATCCGTCCGGCTCTGCCGGTCTACAACACGTTGCTGCAGCGGGAATTGTCACTCAGTTTCGTCGGGGCCGACGGGCTCTTGCCGGCCATGGCTGGCCTGATCATCCTGGTCGGACTGGCGGCGGGCCTCTATCCGGCGCTTTATCTTTCGGGGTTTCTACCGGCGCGTATTTTAAAGGCCAATAAGTCGGCGGCGGCCGAGGGCTCCGGCCGTCTGCGCAGCGCGCTCGTCGTGATCCAGTTTGCCATCTCGATTGGGCTGCTGATCTGCACGGCGGTGGTCTACGGCCAGACCGTCTACGCGCGGACGATGGATCTCGGCTATGACCGCAGCGGATTGATGATCGTGCGCGGCCTTGGGGGCGAGTCCTACAAGGCCTTACGCAGTTCCTTGCTAACGGAAATCGCCAAAGTCAAAGGCGTCACCGCCGCCACGCTGTCTGCCGACGTGCCCACGGACAACAACAATAACAACAATATCCTCGAAATCCCCGGGCGCGAAAGCCTCACGCCGATCGTGATCGGGCAGCAGACGGTGGACTATGATTTCTTCACGACCTATCGGATACCATTGGTGGCCGGGCGGTTTTTCGACCGGGACCATGGCGGCGACGACTTCTCCGGTACGATCGAACAGAAGCAGCAGCGTGGCGCCAACATTCTGCTCAATCAAACGGTGCTCTCACGTCTGGGTTTCGCATCGCCGGCAGAAGCTATCGGAAAGACCCTGCGGATGGGTGTGGGCGGCCCCGAACAGGGCCTCCAATCTACAGTGACCATCGTCGGCGTAGTCGCCGACATCTTCTACCGCTCGGTGCGCGACGAACTGGCGCCGGCCTTCTTTCAGCGCGACGACGAAAACTTCCGCAATCTCACGCTGCGCTTCGAGGGTGTGTCACAGCCGGCCATGTTGGAAGCGGTCGGCAAGGTCTGGCGTCAGCTGGCGCCCGAGTTGCCATATCGCGCCGAATTCATGGAAGCCCTGATCGATGCCCAGTATCAGCGCGAGGAAGCCGAGGCGACGATGTTCGCGGCTTTCAGCCTGCTCGCCATCGTTATCGGTTGCCTCGGCCTCTATGGTCTGGCGTCGTTCAGCGCCGAACGCCGAACCAAAGAAATCGGCATCCGCAAGGTGCTGGGCGCCAAAGCGCGCGACGTCGTGCGCCTGCTGGTCTGGGACTTCTCAAAGCCGGTGCTCGTCGCCAATGCCATCGCTTGGCCTATAGCATGGTTCCTGATGCGCGATTGGCTCGACGGTTTCCAACATCGTATCGGCCTCAATCCGGCGATCTTCGCGGTCGCGGGGATCGTCGCGCTGCTCATCGCCTGGATCACGGTTGCCAGCCATGCCGCCCGGGCCGCGCGGGCCAATCCCATCCGCGCTCTGCGCTATGAATAAGAGGCAGTTGTAGTAAAATGTCCCCCATGCCGCTCAATGTCCTGCGTCTACTGACCGCTTTTGTGCTGGCGACAAGTCTTTGCTCTGCCGCCCGCGCCGCGGACGATGCCAAGCACTTCGCCACGCGCTCGGGCCTGCATTTCTATGCGGGGGGCGACATCGACGTTACGGCGCCCGCCGAAACAGTGTTCGCGGCCGGCGGCGACGTGACGGTCCAGTCGAAGGACATCGGAGAAGTGTTCGCGGCCGGCGGCGACGTCACGCTCACCGATATCGTCACCAATCGCATCATCGCGGCGGGCGGTAATGTGGATATCGGCGGAACGATCACAAAGTCGATCATTGCCGCCGGCGGCGATGTGAAGATCCATTCCGGCACTACCATCGGCGGCGACGCCGTTCTTGCGGGCGGTGATGTCAATATCGACGGCGACGTCGGCGGCGACCTGGTCGTCACCGGCGGCACTGTTACCATCGCCGGCCATGTTGCCGGGGATGCCAACGTGCGCGGCGGCAAGATCGTTTTCATGCCGGGGGCATCTGTCGCCGGCAACCTGACGTACCGCAGCCGCGATGCGTTTGCAGTGCCCGAGGGCGTGACAATCGGCGGCACAGTCAGCGAGGGCGTCAAAAAGGAGCGTGAACGCTGGACCCCCGGCGCCGGATTTATCGCCGGTGCTTTTGCCATCGCTCTGATTGTGATGCTTGTCGGCATTGTCGTGCTGGTCTTCTGCGCGGTGGTTGTCATGGCGGTTTTCCGGCGGCAGATTGATCACGCCGCCGCACTCGTTACGGAACAGCCGTTGCAAAGCCTCGGGCTCGGCATGTTGCTCGCCATAGCCTTCCCCATGACGATTGTGGTTTTGCTTATAACCATCATCGGAATTCCCTTTAGCTTGCTTCTCATGGTTGTTGGTACGGTCCTGACGGTTCTTGGCGTCATCGTCGCCGCCTATTGGATCGGCATGAAATTCCGTGACGCGCTGTCCGATAACCAGGGCGTGCCTGACTATTTTCCCGCCCTCGGCTGGACATTGGCGGGGCTTGCGCTGTTTTGCGTCGTGGGTTTGCTGCCCCTTGTCGGCACCATGGCGCAGTTTTTTGCACTGACGACAGGCTTCGGCGCGCTCGTGCTGTCATTCATGGAACGCAGCACGCCGCGCGGTCCCGCAGGCGGCGCTTATGGTGCGCCTTCGGTCTAGCGGCTATACTCTCCGGCGGACCCATTCGCCGGATGTAGACAATGCCCTTATTCCCGACCATCAACGACTTGGCCGACGCCCTGGCCAGCGGCAAAACAACCGCCGCTAGCCTGCTTGCGCAAAGCCTCGCACGCACGGACGCCAAGTCCGCCGCGCATGTTTATATCTCGCGCCTCGATGAAGACGCGCGCAAGCAGGCCGCCGAGGCCGATCAATTGCGCGGCGCGGGAAAAGCCGGGCGCTATACAGGTATCCCGATCACCATTAAAGACAACCTCGACCTCAAAGGCCGGCCGACAACGGGTGGCTCGAAGATTCTTGCAACGGCCGCTCCGGCCGCGACCGACGCGCCTGTGGTCACCAAGTTGCGTAGTGCCGGGTTTGTGATCCTCGGGCGCACCAACATGACCGAGTTCGCCTTCTCCGGATTAGGGCTGAATCCTCACTATGGAACGCCCGCCAATCCCGCTTTTAAAGATGCCGCGCATATCCCCGGCGGCTCGTCCTCCGGCGCTATTGTCTCCGTTGGTCTCGGCATTGCGCCGGCTGCCATCGGCACGGACACGGGCGGTTCGGTGCGCATCCCAGCGGCCTTTTGCGGCCTGGTTGGTTTCAAGCCGACAGCCGACGCGGTTTCAACCGAAGGCGTGCTGCCGCTCTCGACGACCCTTGATTCGGTCGGCGTGATGGCCCAAACCGTCGCCGATTGCCGCGCGGTCTTTGAGGTGATCCGTAGCAGCCCGCACGCCGCGCCGGCCGCCAAAACCGGCAAACGCATCGGCGTGATCACCAACTTTGTTCAGAACGGCATGCAGCCCGAAGTGGCCGAAGCTTTCAATGGCGCAGTTGATCGCCTGCGCAAGGCTGGTTTCACCGTTGAGAACATTACGCTACCGATCCTCGACAATATCCCCGAGATCATGAAGGGCGGCAGCATTGCCCAGGCCGAAGCCGCCGCATGGCATAACGCATTCCTGCCCGGCGCGCCGGACGACGCCTATGACCCGCGTGTCATCGGCCGCGTGCGCCCCGGTAACAAGATCACGCCCGAAGCCCTAAAGAAGGTGCTCGAACGCCGCGGCGATATCATCGAGGCGTTCACGGCTGCTGCTGCCGGTTTTGATGCACTCGCGTGGCCGACCGTGCCGATCACAGCACCCAGCATGGACAGCCTTACCGAGGACGACGTCTATCACCGCACCAACGGCTTGGTGCTGCGCAACTCCACCGTCGGCAATCTTGCCGATGCCTGCGCCATTTCGCTGCCGTGTCCCACCGGCGGTGCTCCGGTCGGGATGACCCTGGCCGCAGCTCACGGCCACGACACGGCATTGCTGGCCTTTGCGGAAAGTGTCGAAACCGCGCTGCTCGGATAAGTACTCAATCACATGTTCTGGGGACGCTCATGAAATCTCTCCATCTCCTCTGTGTCTCGGCCGTAGCCATGTTCGCCCTCGGCGGTGATGCGGGCGCGGCCAGCCCGCCGCCGGGCTATTTGCCGGGCGTCGTGTTGACTTACACTGCACCCAAGCCGCCGCCGCCGGGCTCGCCCCTGGATCAACTGGACCTCGCGCGCGTGCGCGCGGCTCAAGCCGACAGCACGCCGGCGCAGCGCGACGAGGCTTTTGAAGACGCGGAAGCTTATGTCGGACCCCAGGTCATCACGCGCTTTGCCTCGGCCACGGGCGTGCCGCTGTCATCGAAAAACGCGCCGATCCTGACCTACATCCTCACGCGCGTCATCGAAGACACCGCCGCCATCGGACGTAAGGAAAAGGCGGCCAACGGACGCAATCGGCCCTATGTCGGCCATCCCGAGATATCTGCCTGCGACGTGAAGTTCATCAAGAGCGGCGAGTCTTATCCATCGGGTCATGCGATGAATGGCTATGTGGTCGCCGGCATTTTGGCCGAGGTTTTCCCCGACCGTGCCACGCCCATTGTGGCGCGCGGCCTGCGTTATGGGACTAACCGCGTGGTCTGCGGCGTCCACCATCCGATCGACGTCGAGCAGGGGCAATTGCTGGGCGTCGCCTACCTGGAAGCCCTCAAGACGAATCCGGAATTCAAAACCGACACCGAATGTGCGCGACACGAGGCGGCGGTGAATTTGGGACAGGAAACCGAACTGCCGATGGCCTGCAAAGCTGTCGCTGCAACCGCGAAGTCACTGCTGCCGTAGATCAGTTGAGCGGCCGACTGGACTGCCCAATTTCAGCGCAGTGCTTCAGTAGATTGATCATCGCACAAGGTTTGTTGAGTAACCGGCTGCCGGATACCTGGTGTCCCTCGGTATCGGTGTTGCCTGACGTGTAGACAATGGGAATGTCCGGCCGGTGGGCGCGGCCGCGTTCGGCCACCTCCCAACCCGTCATCGGTCCGGCGAGTTCAATGTCGGTGATCAAGAAGTCGATCCGGCGGTCGCCCTCGAGGAGCGTGCTAACAATCCATAGGGTTACATAACTGGGGCTATGTGATCTTCTAGGAAGTCAGGATGCAGCTTACGCAACTTGGGCGGCGGACACGGTAAATGTTGATTGCTACGTGGAACCTAAATAATCGGGTCGGCATGGTTCGGTTTCGGCCTGAAGCCGCAGACGCTGCCATTGCGCTCGATGCCGACGTACTGGTTCTCACTGAGTTCTATCCTCAACAACACGAAGCGTCCTTTGCCGATGCCCTCCATCGAGCAGGATGGGCGCATCAATCAATCTCGAAAGACACCGGAGCGAAGGCAAATCGAGTCCTGATTGCGTCAAAGCATCCGTTAGAACCGTTGGATATTCGGCTACCGGACTTCGACCTACAATTCCCCTCGAACGTAGTCGGTGTCCGTATTCCCTCAGCGGGAGTGTCAATCGTCGGGGTTCGTGTTCCTTGGTACGTGAAGCAGGATGCGGGGCTTGTATTCGCCGCTTGGGACTGGCTTGAATCTACCGCTGCCACTCTTTTGGATCGACCGGTTGTAATACTCGGCGACCTAAACGTCGGTTTGAAATCTAATAGGTCGAGGGGCGGAGAACATTTTCGGCGCATACTGTCGTCGGGATGGCAGAGAGCGACGCCCGTTGGGACCGCCAGCTACTTCGGTGCGGCTGAAAAGCGTTCAGAGGTAGATCACATTCTCAGCAACGGCCTTTGCGGCCTCCATGATGCCCGGTACGTCACTGAATTGGGTGAGTACGTATTAGCTGGGCAAAGTGATGCAATTTCAGATCACGCCGCGCTGCGGGCAGAGATTTCCGTCTAAGCCAGTCGAGGGTTAACGCTCACACTGCAAACGCATCTTGTGCTTGCGCCAATCGGATGGTGGGATGAACCGCATACCCCAAATTCCAACACCGGCGGCTTTAGTACGTTCCTCGGCTTCGACATACGGATGTCCCTTACCCTTGCGGGGCAAGAAGCTCCGATAGGCTAAAGCCCATCCGTTGGCGATCATGGTCTCGCCGTAGTCCTTCCCATCAACCGTGCAAACGGCGACTTCGCGGTCGTAGGCCTTTTGACCCTTTAGCTCGCAACTGATCTGCGATTTGCCGATCAGTTTGGTAGCGACGCTCTTGGACTCTTGGCCGCAGGGGACACACATTCCCTTGGCTTCGCACTTCTGATTGTTCTCAAGGGTGTCGATGCCGAAGATGCGGACCTTCAGCCCGCTTTCAAATTGGAAGGTATCGCCGTCGATGACACGAACTTGGCCGGTCACGGTCTGGGACCGAGCAGGTAGGCCACCAAACAAAAGGACGGTGAGAAGTGGAATCCAGAAGCGGCGGGATATGGGAGCGCAAATCATCGAAGCCTCGGGTAACCCCATTGAAGGTCCAGAGAAACAGCCAACACACCCGCCAACATCGCCCAATTCGGCCCAAGTGGCTTCACGCTAACTAGCTGAGCCCAAACAGCTTACAGCGCGGCCAAATTTAAGGGCTTGTCATGCACCATAATTCCCCATTTTTCACTCCGCCTCACCATAAAATCCCATGGAATTTCCAAGGGACCGTAACTTTTGCCTATGGCGACAGCGTGACGAATAGCATCAAGGCGCCGACGATGAGAGCCGCGGTGCTTACTAGCAGGACACCTCCGGCGGCCATGTCCTTGATAATCCGGATTTCCGGATGCTGCTCCGGGTGAAGTTGATCCACCAGGGCTTCAAGCGCGGAGTTCATAAGTTCTGTCGCTAGGACAATCGAGTTTGTCAGCACGATCACAGCCCACCAGATGGGCGCGGGCCGCAGGACGATTAGTACAATCACCGCTGCTGCGGCAAGCGCGGTCTGCGTCCTGAAACTTCTTTCGCGTTGCCAGGCCGCTCTGACGCCATGCAGAGCAAAAACCGTGCGTTCTCGAAAGGGCCGGTTCTTCATAGGGCATGACCTTTCGTCAGCGGCTCATCTTGTGCTGAGTTGCCATGGGCTAGGCACTATTCCGATCTCGCTGGTTCCATTCGGCAATAGAAAACCCAACTAGCAGCCAAATTCCGCCAACCATAAACCCACCAATAACATCAGTGAGAAAATGAACGCCAAGAACAATTCGACTGAGCCCAACGAGGAGAATCAACACGGCAGCCCAATAGGCAACTTCAAATCGTTCACGGACACTCGGCAAGACACCGGCAATTGTATATGCGAGGAAGCCATAGACCGCCATCGCGGAGGTAGCGTGACCACTTGGAAAGGAAGACGATGCGACAGTCACATCAATCGTCATTTCAGGCCTCTGACGTCCAATCAGCAATTTTCCTACCGATGTCGTCGCCAATGCGCCACAAAATGTCACCCAGACCGGCACGATCATGTAGATGCGGCGTTGGGACCAAAGAAAGCCAGTTGCGATGACTACCGCTGAGACGAGGGTCGCGCTGCTGCCAAGGGCCGTGAGCCAAAGAAATATGGATATCAGCGGTTCAACCTGCCAATGGCTAAGCTCAGCATTTACAAGCTTATCAATATGGATGATGCCGTTCGCTTCTAGAATATCCTCGGTCAAGCCACTGAAGAGGGCGGCAAGATAGAGTGCGCCAAGAATCATTAGCGTTAGGGGTAGGCCCGTCGCACTTCGCAGTCGCACACGATCTGCGACAAATCCGCAAAGCATGGGATATTGCGCAGCCAGCCGAAGGCGAAATGCGGCGGAGCGCACCCATGTACGTGAATGGGTAACCCGTGGCGGCAGATTACGCGCAAAAGTTAGCAGCCGCATCACGACGCGCAGAGAAATCTCATGGAGGATTACAATGAGCGCAATCACTCCAATTACGACGACGTATGGCATGGTCTCTCGCCTAAATAGATATGGAGTAGTTGCGAACATTCCCGGCAATGCGCGGGGTTAGACTTAATCGCCGAGTTGACGCACGATGGACTTTAGCTTGTGTCCCTAAGACCAATTTAGGTTGGGTACACTTTCTGCTGGGCCGCAGTGGAAGGCGGTCCGTGACAACAATAGAGCCGATTCACAGTTTTAGTGTGCGTAGGCGCAGCGAGTTTCCAATAACCGAAACGGAACTTAGCGACATAGCGAGGGCGGCAACCATTGGACTGAGAAGTAGGCCAAATGCCGGATAGAGGACACCTGCGGCTATCGGGATGCCAATCGCATTATAGGCGAACGCAAATACGAGATTTTGTCGGATGTTCCGCATCGTCGCACGGCTCAGGACGATAGCCCGCGCAATGCCAGCAAGATCACCCTTCACCAAGGTAATCCCGGCGCTTTGAATTGCGACTTCGGTTCCCGTTCCCATGGCAATGCCAACAGCGGCTTCGGCCAACGCCGGTGCGTCGTTCACTCCATCGCCAGCCATGGCAACAATTCGCCCCTCTGCGGTGAGTTCTTTAACGATGCGGTTCTTATCCTGCGGCAGGACATCCGCTTTGACTTCCTTGATGCCGAGCTTGTTGGCAACGGCCTCGGCTGTCGTCTTGTTGTCGCCCGTCAGCATCACAATCCGTATGCCGTCTTTCCGAAGGCTATCGAGGGCCGCTTGAGCGGTTGCTTTGACCGGGTCTGCAATGGCGATAACGCCACCCGGTTTTCCATCTACCGCGAGAAATAGCGCGGTCGCGCCGTCGCTTCGAAGCTCGTCAGCCTTACCTTCGAGATCGCCGAGCTTGACGCCTATATCCGCCATCAGCTTTGCATTGCCCAGCGCGACAGACCTGCCGCCGATTTTTCCTGTAACTCCCTTCCCAGTAACAGAAGCGAAGTCCGTTGGTTCTTGAATTGAAGCCCCGCGATCCCTTGCGGCGGCGACGATGGCTGCGGCGAGTGGGTGTTCGCTGGAGTGTTCAAGACTGGCTGCCAGTGGCAGTATCTCGGCCTCGGAGAGTCCCGCAGCCGGGACGATGGCGGTTACCTTCGGCTTGCCTTCCGTAAGGGTCCCGGTCTTGTCCACGACCAGAGTGTCCACCTTCTCCATACGCTCAAGCGCCTCAGCCGACTTGATTAGCACACCAGCACCGGCCCCTTTACCGACGCCAACGCCAATAGACATAGGGGTGGCTAGGCCGAGTGCACATGGGCAAGCGATTATCAGGACGGAGACCGCCGCAATGAGGGCATAAGCAAGCGCAGGAGCGGGACCCCAGATTGACCAAGCAATGAACGTGATGACAGCTACGCCAAGTACAGCCGGGACGAAGTACCCTGAAACGGTGTCCGCCATTCGTTGAATTGGCGCTCGGCTCCTCTGAGCCTCAGCGACCATTTTCACAATACGGGCAAGCATCGTATCTCCGCCTATTTTTTCAGCCCGCATAACTAGTGAGCCGGTGCCATTCACGGTTCCGCCGATGAGCTTGTCGCCTGGTTGTTTTGCTGATGGCATTGACTCGCCAGTGACCATGGACTCGTCCACGGCCCCTTTGCCTTCAAGCAATTCGCCATCAACCGGGATACCTTCGCCAGGTTTAACGCGGAGGCGGTCTCCGACCTGAACCAGTTCAAGCGCAACTTCCTCATCTTCACCGGCAGCCTTTAAGCGATGCGCGGTTTTTGGAGCTAGTTTGAGCAAGGCGCGGATTGCGCCACCAGTTTGCTCGCGGGCACGCAGTTCCAGAACCTGCCCTAACAATACGAGAACAGTAATTACGGCGGCTGCCTCGAAATACACCGAAACGGTGCCGCCCATTCCACGGAACCCAGCGGGAAAAACCCCCGGAGCAAAGGTGGCAAACAGGCTGTAGAGGTAAGCGGCACCCGTTCCGAGGGCGATAAGGCTGAACATGTTCAGGCTGCGATTCACGAAAGACGCCCAGGCACGTTCAAAGAACGGCCAGCCCGCCCACAGGACGACTGGCGTAGACAAAGCAAATTGAATCCATGTGGAGGTGCGCGGTAAAATGAGTTCGTGGATGCCTAGAGCCGGGATGTGGCCTCCCATTTCTAGGATGAAGACCGGCAGGGCAAGTGCAAGTCCGACCCAAAACCGCCGAGACATGTCCACAAGCTCGTGGTTTTCACCGACTTCCAACGCTGCCGTGACGGGCTCCAATGTCATTCCGCAGATCGGGCAATTGCCCGGGCCAGGCTGTCGGATTTGCGGATGCATAGGGCAGGTATAAATCTTGCCCTCTGGCACCTTAATGACCTTCTCCGGTTGCCTTGACTTCCGGTAACGACCTGGCTCTGCCTCAAATTTCGTTTTGCAGCGAGCCGAGCAAAAAAAGTAAGCGTCATCGCCATTTTTACAGAAATGCTCGGTGCTTTCTGGGTTTACGTCCATTCCGCACACAGGATCTTTTACAGATGCTGCGCTGTGCTTCTGGGACGAATGACCATGAGCATGATTGGGCATCTTCTGGGCTCCTTACCGAGTGAGTTAAGCGTAGAGACGCAAATAGCCAGGGTGTCGGCTGAAAGAACCAAGGGCCCCATAGTCAGTAGACCCAAAAAGCCAATTGGACTGGCGGATGTTTAACAACTCACAAATTCGCAATGACACGTTCGAGTTTTGCTCGGACTTGTTCGGCTGCCACTTTCAGTGCTGGATTATCTATCGCCTGCATTGATGCGACGGGGTCGATGGCGGCCACTTCAATTTGACCATTGCCAGCATCCCGGACTACGACATTGCAAGGGAGCATTGTACCGACGTGGCTTTCAAGTTTTAGAGCTTCATATGCCAGCGCCGGATTGCAGGCCCCCAGGATTCTATAATTGGGGAAATCAACGCCGATCTTCTTCTTCAATGTCTCCTTCACGTCGATTTCCGTAAGCACGCCGAAGCCCTCCTTCTTAAGCGCCTCAATGGCGCGGGCTATGGCTTCATCGAACTCAACGGGAAGCGTTCGTCCGATATAATACGTCATGTCTTCTGCCCAATGTTTCTATCGTCGATTGTTGAAGAACAGGTATTTCGTGAGTGCAGCAACCCCAAGAGCGACCAGCACAACGACCGCGATGCCCCACGGTCCCGTGCCCCACATCATAGAGCCGCTACCATTCATAAATCCGTCCATCATCGCAACCTCCGTTCTACGAGCAACAACCATCATCCTTCTGCCGCGCAGATTTTTGCGGGCTACTGATTAGGGGGTAATTTGAATTACGGCTCACTCGTCCACCGTCACAGCTATTGGGCGGGCTTCATCATAAGCTGCTGCTCCTGCATCATCTGTTCCATCATCCGCTGCATCATATCCATTCGTTGCTGCATCATCTGAGGACCGCCCATGGGACTATTTGTGCCGCCACTCTGCTTTTGTCCCATCATGCCGCCACCGCCCATCATGTTGTGCATGGCTCCCATTTGTTCCTGCATCAATTTCATATGCTCGCCCATAATCTTCTGCCGCTCCGCCGGACTTTTTGCCTGCATCGCTTGGTCCATCATTGATTGCATGTGTTGGAAGCGTTCCTCCGTCTGCGGTGGCGTCGCAGGTTCAGCCGCGAAGGCGACCGGAATGGTGACGCAAGGCGCAAGAACGCCGAGGCTAGCAATGAGGGCAAGGCGTTTGAACATTTTGGTATTCCTTTGAAATCGGTTTGATAACCAATCGCACCGTATCCCCGCCCTCATAATGGGCCTTGATTGGTGTCAATGGCGTGCAAGACAAGAATGGTGACGCCTTTCACCGTGGTGGCGAAATCACGGTCAAAGTCTCAATTCACGAGTCCTTAGCGGATCGAACGAGAGCCTTTTCAGGGTATTGGACAAATGCCAGCTTGGAGTGATGGACGCCGCCAAAGACGGCAGCGTCCATGTTAGCAACCTCGTCTAGTTCTTCTTGGCGGTGCCCGAGCCGCCACAACAAGAACCCGCGTGCTTCATCGCCTGCTCGCCATGTTCGAGAGCCTGCTTTCCCGACCGTTCGGACCCTTTGTGGTCGCCGTCGGCATCAAGTTTCGCGGCGTCGTGGTGATCCTTGGCCGCCTTTTCGTGGCACTTGGCCGCGTTCGTATGTGCGGCGGCGATGGTCGATGGCGGCGGCGCTGAGGTCGCCGAGGTCTTCGGTGTGGCGTGCGTATCGGCCATGAGCTTAGCTCCTAATGGTTGCGGCGGTGGAGGCCCAACAACAGAGAAACCGTCGTAGGCTTAATAGGTAAACACCCGTGAGGGTCGATAGTTCCTATTCAACGCCCAAGGAGAAGTCCTGGTTCGATAAATCGTCGCCAATTCCTAAGCCGGACCGATAGCGACAGGATGGCGTACTCATGAGTTTGGAAAAGCGGGTTGGTTAAGGGCACCACAGGACAATCCATCGAAGGGAGTGTCACTGTTGCAGCCAAGTGCCGACCAACAGCCAACACTACCGCCAACATGCACTCATTTTGCCGCCCAGCGTCAGTGCTAACTAGCTGCTTTCAAACGATAACCTACGCCGCCAAAAATAATGGCTTGTCATGCACCATCACTAGCGCGCTAGCATTCAGCTCTAGCGCGCGTTTGACCACTTCGCGCGGATACACGGGCGTGTGATCAACGGTGCCGCGTTGCTGGGCTTCGTCGGCGATGACCTTGTTCTTGCGGTCAAGATACAGCACGCGAAATTCCTCGATCGCGTTGTAGGCCATACGTGCCGTGCAGTAGGCGATCAGGTCGTTCCACGACGAAATCGCATCGCGCGCGATCACCTTGGTCTGCAAAAGACGCTGGGCTGCCGCCTGCACGGCCTTCAAGGCTGTGGCCGCGACCTCGCCGACGCCTTTGACCTGCATCAATTCGTCGGGTGCCGCCGAGACAACCTCACCAAAGCTGCCGAAACGTTTGATGAGGGCTTTGGCGATGGGCTTGGTGTCGCTGCGGGGTATGGCTGAGAACAGCACGAGTTCGAGCAACTCATAGTCGGGCAGGCTGTCGGCGCCGGTCTCATGAAAGCGCGCGCGAAGGCGTTTGCGGTGTTCCAGATATCCGGGCTTGTCCGTGTCCTCTGAGGAGAGCGAGGCGGCTACCGGGGTCAGCCCCTGTGCCCCGACGTCACTAAATCCGAGGTCGCCCATGTGTGGCTCCGATTAACACTAGCCCGTAAGAACAAATAAAGAACATT
>CANJPG010000028.1 GCA_947476065.1 Fidelibacterota bacterium | reverse complement strand
TATGCGCTCGATACCCTGAAATTCAACGAGATGTTCCAGCTCGTCGGCGGCGTGCGTTGGGACAGCTTCCGCGTCAACTACGGCGCGACGCGCTACAACGCCACGACGGGCGCTTTCACGGGCGCCGAGCGTGTCGTTCACACCGACAAAAAGTTCAGCTACCGCACCGGTGCGATCTTCAAGCCGATGGAAGAGGGCACGATTTATTTCAGCTTCGGCAATTCGTTTAATCCTTCGGCTGAAACGCTCACCTTCGTCACCAGCGCGCGCGGCGCGTTCCCAACCGCCAATGCCTTCCTCGATCCCGAGACCAACAAGAGCTACGAAATCGGCACCAAGTGGGATTTGCTGGGCGGCAAACTCTCGGCCAACGCAGCCGTATTCCGCACGATCAAGGAAAACTCCCGCGTGCCGAACCCGACGACGCCGGGCTTCAATACCCTTGGGGGCACACAGCGCGCCCAAGGTATCGACGTCAGCATCACCGGCCGCATCACCGAGCGCTGGCAGGTGATGGCCGGATACGTCTATCTCGACGGCGAAGTGACCAAGACGCCATTAACTGCGGCCGGTGCGCCGGTGGCCGGGGCGCCGCCAGTGGGTGCGCTGCTGCCCTATGCGCCCAAAAACGCCTTCTCCCTCTGGACCTCCTTCCTTGTCACGGAACAGATCCAGCTCGGCGGCGGCACACAATTTGTCGACGACCGTCTGGCGCAGAACACCGCGCCTATCCGCGGCGTGCCCAGCTATTGGACCTTCGATGCTTTCGCCAAATATACGTGGTCGGAACATCTGGCCTTCAAGGTCAACCTGACCAATCTGGCGGACAAATATTATTACAATGCCATCCACCAGCAGCACGTCGTTCCGGGCGCCGGGCGGACGGCGATGTTCGCCATCAACCTGAACTACTAACTGGATTCACGCCGCAAGATGTGACGTAATTCCCCTTCATCGCCACTCCCCGTCCAATCCTCCCCCTCCTTCGGTATTGGACCGGCGATGAAGGGGAACCCACGTTTGAGAGCGTCACCCGTGATGTTGACTTCAGGATGCTGATTCCAATTCCCAAAATTCTCTCGGCCGAGCAAGTGGCGCAGTGTCATGCCGCGCTCGCCAAGGCCGAATGGGCGGACGGCCGCAACACCGCCGGCTATCTTGCGCAGCGGGTCAAGGATAACCAGCAGGTTCCCGACGCCCATCCCATCGCCCGCCAGTTGGGCGATATGATTCTGACGACGCTCGAGAAACATCCACTGTTCACCTCGGCGGCCTTGCCGCTGAAAGTCGTGCCGCCCTTGTTCAACCGCTACACCGGTAGCCAGAATTACGGCCGGCATGTGGACGGCGCAATCCGCCCCATCTTCGGCACACCCCACCGCGTGCGCACGGATTTGTCGGCGACGATCTTTTTGACCCCACCCGAAGACTACGACGGCGGCGAACTGGTGGTCGAAGACACCTTCGGTCCGCGCAAGATCAAGCTGGCCGCCGGTGACATGGTGCTTTACCCAGGCACAAGCATTCACCATGTCGAGCCTGTGACCCGCGGCACGCGCGTCGCGTCGTTCTTCTGGATTCAAAGCATGGTGCGCGAGGATAGCCAGCGCACGATGCTGTTTGAGTTGGACCGCTCAATCCAACAGCTGGGCGGCGACGTGCCCGATCATCCGGCGGTCGTGCAACTGGCCGGGCTCTATCACAATCTGCTCAGGCTGTGGGCCGACGCCTAAAAGGCCCGCGCCGCCGCCGTGAAGGCGGCGCGCACGTCTTCCGCCGACGGCAACTGCGTCACCACTGAACTCAGGACGTCGAGCGCGGTTTTGCGCGTCGCCGGGGTCTGGCCGATCAGCGCCATGCATATGTCGGTGACGGTATCGGCGTCGCCTTTGAAAAGGACTTCAGCCGGGCGCTTGTCCAAGGCCTGGCGTTCGATCACCAGCCCGGCTGCATCGAGGTGCAGTTGCACCCGGTCGCCATCGTCGAGCGCGATCTCACAGAAGGGTTTGTCGCCGTCGTTGCGATAGGTGAGGACTGTGCCCATTTATTTTCCAATCATCACGTCTGACGCCTTGATGACCGCAAACACTGTATCGCCGACCTTGAGCTTGAGGTCGTCTACCGCTTCGTTGGTGATCGACGAGGTGACCACCGCGTTGTCGCCGATGGCGATGCGCACGTGCGCGGTGGTCTGGCCTTTCTGGATATCGACAACCGTGCCTTCGATCTGATTACGGGCGCTGATCTTCATGGCCGTCTCCTAACGCTGGTCGAGCTTGAGTTCGATGCGGCGGTTGCGCGACCGCGCGGCTTCGCTGTTGCCGGGCTCGATCGGCTGGAATTCGCCGAAGCCGGCGGCGGCAAGGCGCTCGGAGGGCACGCCTTGGGCGGCCAGATACTTCACCACCGAAATCGCCCGCGCCGACGACAATTCCCAGTTGGAGCGGAACTGCGCGGTGGCGATGGGGATAGTGTCGGTATGGCCGTCGATGCGCAGAATCCAGTTCACCTCGGGCGGGATGTCCTTGGAAATATCCAGAAGCGTGCGCGCGAGTTGACCCAATTGGCGCTGGCCATCAAGACCGAGATCGGCCGAGCCCGAGGCAAACAGCACTTCCGATTGGAACACAAAGCGGTCGCCCACGACGGTGACGCCCGGCCGCGTGCCGAGAATGTCCCGCAGGCGTCCGAAAAACTCGGACCGATAACGCTGCAGATCCTGCACCTTGGCGGCCAGGGCGCGGTTCATGCGCTTGCCGAGGTCCGAGATTTGCGCCTTCTGTTCGGCGGTGAGCTTGTCGGACGCATCCAACGCCGCGGACAGCTTCTCAAGCTCGCCGCGCAGGTCTTCCAGTTGCTGGCTCATCAGCGCGGATTGGGCCTGGGCTTCCCGCGTAAGCCCGCGTTCCTTGGCAATGTCGCTGTCACTGCGGGCGACCTTGCTGCCCAGCTCCGCGACCTGGTTTTCCAAACTGGCCTTCAGTGCTTCCATTGCCTTGATGTTTTGCTGCAGCAAGGCCAGCTGCTGCACTTGGCCGGCAATGGTCTGGCGATCCTTCTCGGCCAACTGCGTCGCCGCGCCCAGCGATTGAGTCAGTTTTGCCACTTGGGTATTGCGGTCTGCCAATTGCGCAGTGAGGTCGGCGTTGTCGGCCTTCAGTTGGCCCAACACTTCCAATTGCTGATTGGCGGTCTGCAGGTCGCTCGACAAGCGGCCTATGGTCAATTCGAGGTCGGCGCGGGCCTTGCGCTCGAGGTTGAGCATGTCGCCGATCTGCGCGACCTGTTTATTCAGCGCGGCGAGGGCGTTGTCGCGGCCGGTCAAAGCCTGGCCCAGGTAGAACTGCCCGATCACAAAGACCAGCAGCACGAAGATGATGATGATCAGCAGTGTCGACAGCGCGTCGACCCAGCCCGGCCAGATATCGACGGTGCGGCGCGCGCGGCGGGTGAAACCGGCCATGGGCGGGCCTAGAGGTCGTTGCCGTCGGCGCCGTCGCGGGTGGCGGCAACGGTCTTGGCCAGCAGTTTGATCTCGTTGCGCAGTTCACGCACGCTCTCAGAGCGTCCGCTTTCCAGTGCTGCGGCAAGGCGCGAGAGGCCGGCGTCGATGTTGCGGATATGGCCGCGGGTGGCGTCGTCCACACCGCCGCTGGTTTGCGGTGCGGACAGCGCCGCGGCAACGTCGCCCATACTCCGCAGAAGCGGGCCAAGGTCGCGCTGGGTTTCGGCGACGCGCAGCAGAACCTGCTGCTGGGTTTTCATCTGGTCGGCGAACAGCGACAGCTTGTCGTTTAGCTGTGCCATCTGGTCATTGCCCGAGGAGCGCGTCTGCTCGCCGCGCGCCATGATGTTCTGCAACTCTTGCAAGCTTTCGGCGGTTTGTTCCAAAAGCGCTTCGGTATAGGCCGACACGCCTTGCTCGCCGTCACCGGGACCGGTGCCCGAGGACAGGCGCGTCAGGCCCGAAAGCCACTCTTCGAGTTCGTTGTAAAAGGCGTTCTGCGCCTGCCCGGCCTGCAGGTCGAAGAAACCCAGCACCAATGAGCCGCCCAAGCCGAACAGCGACGAGGCGAAGGCCGTGCTCATGGACGACAGCGGCGCTTCCAGGCCCTGTTTCAGGGCGGCGAACATCACCGCCATGTCGTCGCTGGTGACGGTGAGGTTCTTGATCACGTCGCTGATGGAGCCCACGGTGCCCAAGAGGCCCCAGAAGGTGCCGAGCAGGCCTAAAAAGATACACAGACCGGTGAGGTAGCGCGCGAGGTCTCGGCTTTCTTCCAGCCGCGCGCCAATGCCGTCGAGCAGTGTGCGCATGACCGGTGCACTGAGCACGATTTTGCCACTGCTGCCCCGCGAGCGTTTTTCCTCAAGCATGCGCGCCATCGGTGACAGCAGCTTGATTTCGCCATCACCGGACACGGCGGGCATGTCGCCCAAGGTCTCAGGCTTAGCGCCGGCGTTGCTGTGGAAGGTCTCGATCCAACGGGCTTCCGGGCCCAGCATAATCACCTGACGGAAATTCAAGACAATGCCGGTGATGATGATGGCGAAGATCAAACCATTGAGCAGCGGATTGACCAGGAAGATGCCGACCAATGTTTGCGCGACGAAGGCCATGCCGACGCCGACAACCACCAGGAACACGATCATGCGTGTGAGATATGTTTTGGTATCGGTCATGGAATCCTCAAGCGGGCAGCCGCATGGCCATCGCGCAATATTTTACATGAATGCGGCAACATCGTGTCGCCGCTCCCAGGATGAGGGACGACGGCCAAGACTGTGGCGTTAGCGCCGGGTTGTGATGGCATCAACGCGGTCGGGCGCGCCGTCACCGGCCTGCTCGCCAAGCGCGCGCACTTCGATGCGGGTTGAATCGACACCGGCTGCCAGAAGTTGTTTCCTGACATTCACCGCCCGTTCGAGTGACAGGCGGCGCGAGCGGCTCACGCTCTTTTCCGGGTCGGAGGCAAAGGCCAGGAGCTGCACGCGCAACGCCGGGTCGGCTTTCATGCGGGCGGCAAGACCACTTAAACCATTAGCGGCGGTTCCCGGCACTTCAGGCACGCCGACGGCAAAGGAGATCGTCAGCGTGTCGGGTGTTGCCGGCTGGGTGGGCACAGCTTTCACCGGCGGCGCCATGGCGGTTTGAGTCTCGGCAGCCTTCGGTGCTTCCACGACGGCAGGCTTGGCCGGTTCCGCGGGCTTGGCCGGGGGCGGCAGAACAGCCACCTTCGTTTCAGCCGGCTTGGTTTCGGGTGTCGGCGGAGTAAGCAACGAACGCGGCGCGCCCGCGGGCGGCGTGGCCGGAGCGGCGGCCGCAGGCGTGGCGGCAGCGGTGGCCACGGGAGCTGCCGGTTTCGGTGCTGCAGCAGCGGGGGCAGGCGGCGCGGGCGGCGCGATTTTCGCTGGCGCCGGCGGCGGCGTTACTGGTGCGGGCGCCGGCGTCGGTGCCGGGGGCGCGACGGCTTTGGCTTGCTGTGTAGGTGCAGGTGTTACGGGAGCAGGCGGCACGGGTGCAGGTGCGGCGGCGGGTTTTGCAACAGGCGCGGGCGGCGCAACGGGGGCAGGCGTCGCCGCAACTTTCGCGGGGGGTGCGGCGGGTACAGCGGCAACGGCGGCCTTCGGCGGCGGCGGAGCCGGTGTAGGCGCGGGGGCTGGAGCCGCTTTGGCTTGGGCAGGCGCAGCAGGCGGCGCTGTCTTCGCTGCGTCGACCTTCGGCGCTTCAACCTTCGGCGCTTCAACCTTCGCCGGCTCAGCCTTTGGCGGTTCGATCTTCTGGATGTCGATCTTCGGCGGCTCGGCCTTGGCCATGCGCACGGGCTGCGCCAATGGACGCACGCCCGGCGGCGGATGCAGTTTTACCGAGGCGCTTTTTTGGCCGGGCGCGATCAGGACAGGCGCGACACCCGCGGGCGGGCGCAGAACGATAGGCTCATCAGCCGATGCGGCGCCGGTGCTGCTGTCGGGAATCAAAAGCGCAGGCCCGCGCGACAGCGAGTTCAACACGCTCAAATCAATCGAGACGTCGGTCTGGCTGCGCGCACTAAGCGAGCGCACGCCCGGACCGACGGCCTTGCGCGAGGGATCGCCATCGGCCCAAGCCTGCGTGCCCAGCCCTATCGCAAGGACGGTCGCAAGACTAGTCGCCGCCAGCAGAGCGCCGTGCGTCTTTTTCACAGAAATATCTCCACCCCATCGGGACGCCGCGCAAAGAGCAAAGCCTTTGAAATCTCGGTGCTTTGCGCGGCTTCCAAGGCTGTAAACCTACAACATGCCGTTTGCTTCGCACAACGGCATTAAGAATATGGGATGACGGGGCAGGGACGCGGCGCGCGGGTGCTAGGCGGCGCCGAGAAGATCCAGAAGTTGCTTATGAATCTTAGGGTTAGCAGTCAGGACGTTACCGCTGGCCAAGACATCCTTGCCGCCGTTCAGTTCGGTGACGTATCCGCCAGCTTCGCGCACCAGGATCAGGCCGGCGGCCATATCCCAGGGCTTTAAGCCCATCTCCCAGAAGGCGTCGAAGCGGCCTGCGGCCACATAGGCGAGATCGAGCGAGGCGGCCCCCATGCGGCGCACGCCGGCGACCGTGCCCATCACCCGCTCCAGCTGCTTGAGATAGGGCTTGTGGCCGGGCAGGCCATTGAACGGAATACCCGTGCCGATCACGCAATCTGCCAGATTCGAGCGCGAGGATACCCGCAGGCGCTTGTCATTGAGGAAGGCGCCTTTGCCTTTCTCGGCATAGAACATCTCATCGACGATCGGGTTGTAGACCAGGCCCGCGATGATCTCGCCGTCCATCTCCAGGCCGATGGAAATGGCGAAGTGCGGAATGCCGTGTAGGAAATTGGTGGTGCCGTCGATGGGATCGATGATCCAGCGGTGGTGGCTGTCTTCGCCTTTGACGTCGCCGCCTTCCTCCAGCAGGAACCCAAATTTGGGACGGGCCTTGGCAAGATCAGCCCGCAGGGTTTTCTCGGCGCGCAGATCGGCGGCGCTGACGAAGTCGCTGGGGCCTTTTTGCGAGACTTGAAGCTGCTCGACCTCGCCGAAGTCGCGCTTCATGTTGCGGGCGGCCCTCTGGGCGGCCCCCGTCATCACTGTCCAAAGGGCCGTGCGCAGCGCCATTTCTTAAAATCCTAAGGTCGGGAAACCCTTACTTTGCGCGCTCGACGTAGGAGACGTCTTCAGTATTGACGACGATCTTGGTGCCGGCTTCGATGAACGGCGGGATCAGCACCTTCAGGCCATTCTCAAGCAGGCCCGGCTTGTAGGACGACGCGGCCGTCTGGCCCTTCACCACCGGGTCGGCTTCGACCACCGTCAGAATGACCGAGGTAGGCAGCGAGACGGCGACGGGCTTGCCTTCGATGAAGTTGACGCTGACTTCCATGTTGTCCTGGAGGAAGGCGGCCTTTTCGCCGAGCAATTCGGCGGGCACGCTGAACTGGTCGTAGGTCGCCGCGTCCATGAAGGTGAACATGTCGCCGTCCTTGAACAGGAAGGTGCAGTCCAGCTCGCGCACTTCTAGGCGCTCAACGGTGTCGGCGGTGCGCCAGCGGGCTTGGCTTTTATTGCCGCCGGCGATGTCGCGCATTTCAACCTGCATGAAGGCGCCGCCCTTGCCGGGCTGGACGACCTGGTTCTTGAGGACCATCCATTGTTTGCCCTCGTGCTCGATAACCATGCCGCCGCGGATGGAATTGGCTGAAATCTTCATAGGAACGCCTATTTTTCGCTGGTTTTATGCCGGAAATAGCGCGCGCTTGTATCAGGTTGGCGATGGAGTGGCAACCGCCCCAAGCCCCGAGACAGGCCCCAAAGGCCTTGGTGGGCCCCGCCCGATGGTCTAACAGGAAAGCATGACGACAACCCCTTGGTGGCATCCCGAAAATCTCGCCCGCCGGCGCCCATACCTGGACGCCCGCCGGGCCGGGACCAAGGCGTTACGTGCCTATTTCCAGGCCGAAGGATTTACCGAGGTCGAGACCCCGGCCGTGCAAGTCTCCCCCGGGGTCGAGCGGCATATCCAGGCTTTCGCGACCACATTGCGCGAACCCCTCGGCGATCAGGCGGCGCCGCGCTACCTCCACACCTCGCCGGAATTCGCCATGAAGAAACTCATGGCCGGCGGCATGGAAAAGATCATGCAGCTCTGCCACGTCTGGCGCGACGGCGAGCGCGGGCCTTTGCATCATCCCGAGTTCACCATGCTGGAATGGTACCGGGCGGGAGCCGACTACCACGCTTTAATGGCGGACTGTGAAGACCTAATGCTGGGGGTCGCCAAGGCCGCCGAGCGCACGCTGCAGCAGGGCGTTATGCTGCGCTGGCAGGGGCGGACCTGCGATCCCGCCAAACCCGCCGTAAGGCTGACGCTGCAGGAAGCCTTCGCCCGTCATGTGAACATCGACCTCTTGGCGACGATTGATGACTCGCCAACCGCTGCACCGCCACCGGACAAACTGCGGGCGGCTGCGCGCGGGCAAGGCATCCACGTCAGCGACAACGATACCTGGGAGGACATTTTCTTCCGTGTGATGCTGGAGCGCATCGAGCCCAAGCTGGGCGAGGGCGCGCCGACGATCCTGTACGAATATCCTGCACCCCTTGCGGCTCTTGCCCGCAGGAAGCCGGGCGACCCGCGTGTTGCCGAACGCTTCGAGCTCTACGCCTGCGGTGTGGAACTGGCCAATGCCTATTCCGAACTCACCGACGCCGCCGAGCAGCGGGCACGCTTCGAGGCGGACCGCGCGCTGCACGTGAAACTCTACGGCAGTGCGCCGCCGCTGGATGAGGATTTCTTGAGAGCCATGGAAAGCCTGCCGCCTTGCGCGGGGGCCGCGCTGGGCTTTGACCGTCTCGTGATGCTGGCCGCGGGTGCTAGCGATATCACCGACGTCTTGTGGGCGCCGCTTACTTAGATGCGTTCAGTGCGACGGCGGCGCTTATGAGCGCCTTGAAGGCCTTCTCGTCTATTTCTTCGCCTTCATGGATATCGATCGCGCGCCTGACCTTGCCTTCAAGGCTGGAGTTGAAAAGCCGCGACGGGTCCTTGAGCGACGCGCCATTGGCGAACGTTAGTTTCACAGCGCTCTTGTAGGTCTCGCCCGTGCAGATGATTCCATCATGGGACCAGACCGGAACGCTCCACTTCCATTCTTCGACCACGTCGGGGTCGGCTTTTTTGATGAGTGCGCGCACATGGGCGAGCGCCTTGCCGCGCCAGTCGCCCAGCTCCTTGATCTTCGCGTCGATCAGCCGCGAGGCGGATGGATTCTTGGGCAGGCTCTTTTTCGCCGCAATTTTTTTCGCTGGGGTCTTTTTGACAGGCATTGTCGCTAGGTCCCCATCACCCGATGAATCGCTTGCGACAATTGCTCCAGCGTGAACGGCTTGCTGAGCAGGTGGACCCCGGGATCAAGCGCGCCGTTGTGCACGATGGCGTTGCGCGTATAACCCGTGGTGTAGAGCACTTTCAAGTGGGGCAGGCGGTTCCTGGCTTCCTCGGCCAGCTGCCGTCCGCTGACTTCGGGCATCACAACGTCGGTGACCAGCAGCGCGATGTCGGTGTTGGCCGCGAGAATACGCAAGGCTTCCCCGGCGCCGTTGGCTGTAAACACCATAAAGCCAAGCTCCTCGACGCTGGCGACCGTCAGCAGGCGTACCGTGTCGTCGTCTTCCACCACCAGAACCTTCGCCGTTGTGTGCGTGGCTAGTTCATCACGCGGCACGGGACGGGTTTCGTCCTCGAAGGCCTCGGCGCTTTCATGGCGCGGCAGATAGATTTTCACCGCCGTTCCCTGGTTGAGTTCCGAGTAGATCTTGATGTGTCCGCCCGACTGCTTGACGAAGCCAAACACCATACTCAGGCCCAGACCGTTGCCTTGCCCGACGGCCTTGGTGGTGAAGAACGGATCGAAGGCCCGCGCCACGACGTCGGGCGGCATCCCAGTGCCAGTGTCGCTGATGCTGATCATGACATAGTGGCCGGGCGCGATGGCGTGGTCGGCGGCGTAGCGTTCATCGAGCACCGCATTCTCGGTCTCGATGGTCAGCTTGCCGCCATTCGGCATGGCGTCGCGGGCGTTGACGGCCAAGTTGACCAACGCGTTCTCGAGCTGATGGGCATCGGCATAGGTGCGCCACAAGCCCGCACCCTGCACGATCTCGATGCGGATGTTCTCGCTCAGGGATCGGCGCAGCATATCCGATAGCCCCGACAGCAACTTGTTGATGTGCAGCACCTTGGGCTCGAGCGCCTGCTGGCGCGAAAAGGCGAGCAGGCGCTGGGTTAAGAGCGCGCCGCGCTTGGCGCCTTCGATGGCGCTTTCGATCAGCGTGAGAATATTGCCGTCGCCCTGGGAAATACGTTTGCGTGCGATGTCGAGCGCGCCGATGACCACGGCCAGCATGTTGTTGAAGTCGTGGGCGACGCCGCCGGTCAGCTGGCCGACCGCCTCCATCTTCTGGGCCTGGCGCAGTTGGAACTCGATGGTCTCGCGTTCCTTGACCTCGGTTTTCAAGCGTTCGTGCGAGGAGTGCAACGCGGCGTGACCGGCCTCGATCTCCTTGCGCCGGCGCGAACTCTCGACCGCGTTGAGGGCGCCGAAGATGATGGCAAAGATCAGCGTAACGAGGGCTAGACCCTGCACATAGTTCGACGTGCGCTCGCTGGCGGCTTGGCGCTCGACGAGCAGGCGCGCTTCTTCGGCCAACATGCCCTCGAGCACGCCGTTGGCTTCATCCGCCAAAGTTTTGGTGATGCCGGTGATCGAGGCCAGAGCTGCTGCCTGGCCGCTGGTGCGGAAGGTGTCGATGCGGCTTTGCAATGTAGGCAGAAGCTCGTCGACAATGGGCTTCAGCTTGGCAACCGCCGCCTGCTGCGCCGGATTGTCGGCAGTTAACTTTTGAAGATTGCCGAGATGCAGCGGCAGCATGTCCCGGGCTTTGAGGTACGGCGCTAGATAGTCTTCGCGGCCGGTGATCAAGTAGCCGCGCATGCCGGTCTCGGCCTCGAACAGTGACAGCCGCGCCGACCCCAGGGCCTCGCGGACCTCCATGGTGTGCTGAACGATGGCGTGATCGTGCTCTTGCGTACGCACAAGCGAACTCAGCGCGATGCCGACGACGACCAGCAGCGCAAAAGCGATAACTATTGGGTGGGTCAGGCGCCGAACCGACACCTCAAGCAAACGCGATGCAGTTCCCTTGCGAAAAGCGAGGTCAGTATTACCGCAGCCGCGCGAAAATATCATTGAAATCCCGAACGGCGGCCGCCGGTCCTTGGGCGTAGTTCCAAATGCCATTGCAGACGGCGATGAAGTCGGCGCCGGCGCGCACGAGCGCTTCGCAGTTTGCAACCGTGATGCCGCCGATGGCCACGCAAGGCACGTTGGTCGTTTCGCTCCAGATTTCGATGACCTCAAGTTCGACGGGCGTGGTGTCGTCCTTGGTGGCGGACGGAAAGAAGGCGCCGAAGGCGACGTAGTCGGCGCCGGCTTCGGCCACATCCATCGCCAGGTGGCGGGAATCCTTGCAGGTGACGCCTACGGTCGCATCGGTCCCCATTATGTCGCGCGCTTCGTCATAGGGCATGTCGTCGGGGCCGATGTGCACGCCGTCGCAGCCGAGCTGTGCAGCGAGATCGGGACGGTCGTTAAGGATAAACGCCACGTCGTGCGCGTGGCACACTGGCATGAGTTTTTTCACGTATGTGGAAATCTGCTCATCGCTAGCGCCTTTGAGGCGGAGTTGCAGGCAGGCCACGTCTCCCGCCGCCAATGTCTCATCCAAAGTCGCGGCAAACACATCGACGTCCGGGATATCGGACGGCGTGATGATATAAAGGCGGCAGCCTTCTGCCGAAGCCACCCCGCTACTCTTCCTTGCCTTTGTAGATGTCGATCAGCTTGCCGAGCAGGTTCATGGCCTCGGGCAGGGGGCGCTGGAAAGCATTGCGGCCGACGATGGAACCGTTGCCGCCGCCGTCGCGGATGGCCTTGGCCTCGTCGTACAGGGCCTCTTCACCCTTCTTGGCGCCGCCCGAGAACACCACGATACGCCGGCCACCGAAGCAGCTCTGCACGATGTGGCTGACGCGCTGGGCCAGGGTGCCGCGCGGGATGTTGTGGGCCTCGTAGACCTTCTTGGATTCGCCGGCTTCCAAGTAGTCGGTCGGCAGCTTCACTTTAATGATGTGGGCGCCCATGAGGGCCGCCATGTGGGCGGCGTAAGCGATGACGTCAAAGCCGGTCTCGCCGTCCTTGGTCACATACTGACCGCGCGGATAGGACCAGACCACCACTGCTAAACCGGCGTCCTTGGCTTCGGCGGTCAGCTCGCGCAGGTCGTTCATCATGTCGTAGGCGTTGGCTGAGCCCGGATAGATGGTGTAGCCGATGGCCGAGCAACCGAGACGCAGCGCATCCTGAACGCCGGCGGTGATCGCCTGCACCGGGCCCTCTTTCTCGCCATTCAGCGAGTTGGCGCTGTTGACCTTCAGGATCGTCGGCACGGCGCCGGCGAAAGTGGCCGCGCCGTCTTCGATCATGCCCAGGGGGGCCGCGAAGGCCGAAAGACCGGCATCGATGGCCAGCTGCCAGTGGTAATGGGGTTGATAGCCCGGAGGATTGGGGGCGAAGCTGCGGGCGGGCCCGTGTTCGAAGCCCTGGTCGACCGGCAGGATCACCAGCTTGCCGGTGCCGCCCAGCCGACCGTTCATGAGGATGCGCGCGAGGTTCGCCTTGGTGCCAGGGTTGTCGCTTTCATAAGCCGACAGGATCTTCTTCACCCGGGGTGTAATTTTCATGAGCGCGGCGTCCCTTTGTCTGGTGTCTTGAGGTGTCGATGCGAGAGGGGTTTGAAAGTCGCTGGCGGCGTGTCACGCCAAACGGCACTCGTCCCCGATAAGTTGCGCCCCAGAATCTGAGGCTTCGGCCGCGACATATAAAGACCTCCTCGCAGCTTGAATAGACCCCAGCAGAAGCCGAGCGGCCGCGACCGGCTTTTGAGTCTTGTTGACGCCGCCGGGACTCCTTTCTATGCTTCAAGCAGAATTCGAGGTTGGGGCGGTACTTCGTTGAAAGATATTGCGAACTATAAGCTGGTGCATGTTCAGACAGCACTTCAGCGGCTGGATCAGGCTTTGACCAAGCTTGAGTCCGCGGCGGCCCAGGTTCCGGTGGCGAAAGAGTCTTCGGCACACGACGCCACGCTCGCCCAGAAACTCGAAGCGCTGACACGCGCCCACGGCGCTTTAAAAGACAGCGCAGGCAAGATCGCTACCAAGCTCGACGCCGCCATCGGCCGGCTTTCGGCTTCGCTGCAGGATTAGGGGAGCGGGTTTGGGCCAGGTCTCCATCAACATCCGCGGGCGCCAGTACCAGATCGCCTGCGACGACGGCCAGGAGGCCCACTTGGCCCGCCTCGGCCGTTATCTCGATCAGCGCGCCGAGCAGGTCGCCTCGACGGCCGGTTCCGTCAGCGATGCCCTGCTGCTGGTCATGGTTTCGCTGATGGTGGCCGACGAACTGGCGGATATGTCGGCGGAAATGGACAGCCTCAACGCAACTGGCGCTGCCGCCGCCGAGCAGCGCACCGCCCGGGAAGAGGCCGAAAAAGAGGCCGCCCAGGTCATCGACGGCCTCGCTGCCCGAATTGAACGTATTGCGGCGAGCCTCGCGGACACCTAAGTTGATCCCGGAGCTGCTGGACAGGTTAGGCTTTCGAACTCCCCAGGGGCGATAATCGACTATCGGGAGCTGTCCCTCGCTGGTTTTCGCAAGACTTCCAGTGATATGGCGCCCACTTATACCTGTGGTCCCATGGCGGATTCACACTAAGCCGACGGTTTCGGCGGCTCCACTTTATCTTGCTGGCCTGTGTGATGACTGGTCCGACGGCTGTTTCCTCGACCGAATTGAAAGCCGCCCAGCGCCGCGACCTTATGGCGCGCCGCCGCGGCGTCCACGCCGCCCGCAAGGACCAGGCCGCGGCAGATTTGGCCGCGCGCGTAGCGACGGAAATCCCTACTGCAGGAAATACAATAGCCGGCTATTGGCCTCTGGGTGATGAAATCGACTGCCGTCCCGCGCTTGCGGTCCTCAAGGCTGCCGGCGCCGGCGTCGCTTTACCGGTGGTCGCCGGCCAAGGACAAGTGCTGCTCTTTAGAAGCTGGTGCCCTGGCGATCAGCTGGAGCCCGGACCCTTCGGCACGGCACATCCGACACCTCGCGCTACAGTGGTCGCGCCCAATATTCTGCTGCTGCCGCTGATCGCCTTCGACGCCACCGGGCACCGGCTCGGCTACGGCGCGGGATATTACGACCGCACCGTCGCCGCCCTGCGCAAAGACCGCCAGATCCTGGTGGTCGGCATCGCCTATGACGAGCAGGAGGTTGCGGCCGTGCCCACAGACCGCCACGACCAAAGAATGGATGCGGTGATCACCGACCGGCGTACACTGGTCGTCAATGAGGCGTTTCGCGCCCTTAAAGACTAGGCGGTTGGTTAATGCGTCTTCTGTACTGCGGCGACATCATGGGCCGTCCCGGCCGCGATGCGATTGTAACCCACGTGCCGCAGCTGCGCCGCGACCTCAACCTGGACTTTGTTGTCGCCTGCGGCGAAAACGCCGCCCACGGCTTTGGGATCACGGCGGCCATCTGCCAGAGTTTTTATGACGCCGGGGTCGATGTCATCACCCTCGGTAACCATGCCTGGGATCAGCGCGAGATCATCACTTATATATCCGCCGAGCCCCGTCTCCTGAGGCCCATCAATTATCCCATCGAGGCCCCCGGGCGGGGCATGGGGCTCTACACCACCGCCAAGGGACGCCGCGTGATTGTGGTTCAGGTGATGTGCCGGCTGTTCATGGACCCGCTGGACGATCCTTTCCGGGCGCTCGATGAAACGCTGACGCAACACCCTTTGCGCGATGCCGCCGACGCCATCATCATCGACGTGCACGGCGAGGCCACCAGCGAGAAGGGGGCCCTCGGCTACATCGCCGACGGCCGCGCCTCCATGGTGGTCGGCAGCCATTCCCATATTCCCACCGCCGACACGCGCATCATGCCGGGCGGCACGGCCTTCCAGACAGACGCCGGCATGTGTGGGCCCTTCGACTCAGTCATCGGGATGAAAAAGCACACGGCGACGCAGCGCTTCGTCACTAAGATGCCCACCGAACGCCTGGAGCCCGCCGAAGGCGAGGGCACATTGTGCGGGGTCTATGTCGAGACCGACGACCACACTGGTCTTGCGCTACGGGCCGAGCCGGTGCGTGTCGGCGGCATTCTGCGCGAAGCCAAGCCGTGATCCGCGCGCTGGCCACAGCCCTTATTCTGCTGGCCGGCGCCGCCATGGCCGCCGATGGGCCGGTCCTGCCGCTCGAGGTTCATGCGGACGGCAGCGTGCTTCTCGACGGTCACTTCATCCGCTACCAGCATCGCATCGACGCCAACTTCCAGGAGTTGGCCACCCGGGATCCGAAACCCAGCCTGCGTCTGAGCGTCACCGCCAATGTGACCGACCAAACACTGAGCGCTGTCGTCACCGCCGCCGCCAAGGCCGGCCTGACGGTTGAAAAAAGTGCGAAGTAGCCGGGAACTTGGGCGAGGTTGTCGCGTTCTACACGCCGGCCGGGGGAGTATGGGGGTTATTTTCATAGCGTCGCCGCGTCAAACTGCGGCCCACCGCGATAACGCTCCGACCCGCCTATGACCGATTCCAAGCCTCGCTATATCCCACCCGCTGACGCGCCGTTTCTAGCCGGCGGCGGTGAGATGGCGCGTCTGATCGCGGCCCACGACTGGGGCAAATCGCTCGGTCCACTGGGGTCCTGGCCCGGCAGCCTCAAGACCACCGTCGGGTTGATGTTGAACTCGCCGGTGCCGGTCGTCCTGTTGTGGGGCGAGGACGGCATCATGCTTTACAATGACGGCTACTCGCACTTCGCCGGCAACCGTCATCCCCAGATTCTTGGCAGCAAGGTGCGCGAGGGGTGGCCGGAAGTGGCCGACTGGAACGACAATGTCATGAAGGTCGGCCTAGCCGGAGGGACCCTCACATACAACGACCAGGAGTTGATGCTCAATCGCCGCGGAAAGTTCGAACAGGCCTGGATGGATCTCAACAACTCGCCGGTCATCGGCGAGGACGGCAAACCGGCCGGCGTCATTGCCATCGTGCAGGAGACGACCGAACGCGTTTACGCCGATCGCCGTCTGTCCGCTGAACGCCAGCGCTTCGAGCAGATGTTTCATCAGGCACCGACCTTCATGGTGATGCTCGACGGACCCGAGCACCGCATAGAATACGCCAATCCCGGGTAATACAAACTCGTCGGCCATCGTGACTTGGTCGGGCGCACCATCGCCGAAGCCCTGCCGGAAGTGGTCGGCCAGGGCTTTGTCGCCTTGCTCGACAGCGTGTTTCAAAGCGGCAAGGCCTTCGCGGCCTACGGCCGCAAGGTCCATCTGCACACCGAGCCTGACGGCCCCGAGCGGGAGCGCTATCTGGATTTCGTCTATCAGCCGCTGACCGACAGCACCGGCGCGGTCACGGGTATTTTCACCGAAGGCGTCGACGCCACCGAACGTGTGCAGGCCGAGATACGCCGCGAGGCACTGGTGCGGCTGACCGATACTCTGCGCAGCGCCACCGACCGCACCGCCATCGGCTACGCTGCCGCTGAAGTGCTAGGTGAGGTGCTGGGCGTCAGCCGCGTCGGCTACGGCACCATTGATCCCCTGGCCGAGACGTTGCACGTCGACCGCGACTGGATCGCGCCCGGCGTCGACAGCCTCGCTGGTATTACACATCTTCGCGATTACGGCTCTTTCATCGATAGTCTGAAGAACGACGAGTTCATCGTCATAGATGACGTGCGCGAGGATGCACGAACCGCGCCGGCTGCCGCCGCGCTGGAAGCCCGCAGTGCCCGCGCCTTTGTCAACGTGCCTGTGGTCGAGCAGGGACAACTGGTCGCGGTGCTGTATGTCAACAACGCCACGGTGCGCGACTGGTCGGCGGAAGACCTCGCTTTCATCCGCGAAGTGACCGAGCGCGCCCGCACGACCGCTGAACGTGCGCGCGGGGAGGCGGCCTTGCGCGAGAGCGAGGCGCGGCTGCGCGAAGCCAACGAAACACTCGGGGCCAAGGTCGAGGCGCGCACACAGGAGTTGATGCAGGCCGAAGCCTCGTTGCGCCAGGCGCAAAAAATGGAGGCCGTCGGCCAGCTGACCGGCGGCATCGCCCACGACTTCAACAATCTGCTGGGCGCGATCAGCGGCAGCCTCGAAGTATTGGAAAAACGCCTGGCCGAGTACCGTCTGTCCGGCGTCGAGCGCTTCATCGGCGGGGCGCGCGATGCGGCCCGCCGGGCGGCGGCTTTGACCCAGCGGTTGTTGGCCTTCTCGCGCCGCCAGACCCTCGATCCGCGCCCCATCGACGTCAACCGCCTCATCAGCAGCATGGAAGATCTGGTCCGGCGCAGCGTCGGACCCACCATCGAGGTCGAGGTGGTTCACGCCGGCGGGCTATGGGCGACGCGGGTCGATCCGTCTCAGCTCGAGAACTCGCTGCTCAATCTGTGCATCAACGCCCGTGATGCCATGGCGCCGGGCGGTGGGCGCCTGACCATCGAAACCGCCAACAAGTGGCTCGACGACCGCGCGGCGAGGGAGCGCGACCTCAGCCCCGGCCAGTATGTGTCGCTATGCGTCACCGATACCGGCACCGGCATGACGCCCGAAGTCATCGCGCGGGCCTTCGATCCTTTCTTCACCACTAAGCCGCTGGGTGTAGGCACCGGCTTGGGCCTGTCGATGGTTTACGGTTTCGCGCGTCAGTCGGGCGGGCAGATCCGCATTTATTCAGAAATCGGCAAAGGCACGACCATGTGCCTCTACCTGCCGCGTTTCGCGGGCGCGGTTGATGCCGGTGTTCCCCAACTGAACACCAGCCTCGACCAGGGTGACGGCGAAGCCGTGCTCGTTATCGATGACGAGCCCACCATCCGCATGCTGGTGGCGGAAGTCCTCGGCGAGAACGGCTATGCAATTCTCAAGGCCGAGGATGGGCCGCGTGGGCTGAAGATATTGCAATCCGATGTGCGGATCGATTTGTTGATCACCGACGTCGGCCTTCCCGGCGGCATGAACGGGCGCCAAGTGGCCGATGCGGCCAGAGTCACGCGACCCGATCTTAAAGTGCTGTTCATCACCGGCTACGCCGAAAACGCCGCCATCGGCAACGGTCACCTCGAGGCAGGCATGGAAGTCATCACCAAACCCTTCGAGATGGCCGCCCTTGGCAATAAGGTTCGCGCGCTACTCGAGCGCTAATCGACACCGCAGCCCCCGCGCGCACAAAGACTTTTTCCGTAACAGCTTCGCATAACTTAATGCCTGCAACTTCGTTGCATTCGCACGGCACTCGTTTGCTGCACCGAGAACAAGAATGCAAAACAACCGTGACGATAACGACAAGAGTATTGATCACAAGGCCAGCCACTACCGCGAAGTTGCGAGATCGCTGCGGGTGCTGGCCTCTACCGCCAGCGGCCAGGCGGCCCACCATGCCTTCCTCCAACTGGCTGAGAAATACGAAACGCTGGCGGACGATGAGGCGCGCACGACGGCACCTCAGCATAAAAACTAAACAGTCCTTATGTTAGTAGATGTCCAGCTAGTGGATTGCGGTGGACGCTTCCATACCTTCGAAGCTGGCGATGACGCCGGCAATGCGCACCCAGACGGCAACCGCGGGCGTATTGCCCTCGCGTTCGGCCTCGCGCAGCTTCACCAAGGCGTAGAGGTTTGCTGCCGCGCCGAAGTGATCGAAGACGACTTGCGCGCAGCGCCGGATATCGCCGTCGGTCGCGCGGGCGGCAATTCGGAGTGCGGGCTGGGTTCGGTCCGACTCTGCGGTACGCATGGCGCAATCCTTTATTCGGACTGCTGGCACGTTGAGGGCCGGCACTTAATAAAATGAACGAGGGCCGAAAAAGTTCTCGCGCCGGGCAGGTATCTTCGCGTTGCGGCGCGTTAGTAGGTATGGGAGTTCCAAAATCATGCCGACTCGCGCCAAACAAAAAACAACACCGAGTCGCGCCCATCAGGCGTCACCATACGTATTGACGGCCTGTGCCTTCGGCGGTGCGGCGGTCGCCGCCGCGGCGCTGTATCTCGGCCACACCAACCTCGAGCCCTACATTGACCCGGCCTTCCGCTGGAGCGTGCAGCACCTCGCGGCGCTGCAACATCTCGTCAAGGCCCACTACCTTCTGGCGGTCGGGCTCTACTTCATCTCCTACCTGTCGCTGGTGTCGATTTCCGTGCCCGGTGCGATGTGGCTGTCGATGCTGGCGGGCTTCTTGTTTGGCCTGGTGGAGGGCTTGATCTACGCCCCGATCGCCGCCACCCTTGGCGCAGTCTGCGCGACCCTGCTCGCACGCCACGTATTTACCCACTGGGTTCAAAAGCATGCCGGTAAGCATCTGGAAGCCATACAGAAGGGCTTCGCCAAAGATGCCTTCAGTTATGTTCTCGTGCTGCGCCTGATGCCCGGCTGCCCCTATGTCGTCGTCAACCTAGCCGTGGCGGCGCTCGATATTCCGCTGTGGAGTTACGCCCTTGCCACCTACATCGGCCTCTTCCCCGGTCAGATCACCCAGGTGCTGATCGGCGTTGCCCTGCGCGAGGTCGTGGCGCGTGACGGACATATCCGCATGGACGACCTTGCCGTCGATCCTAAGGTCATGTTCATCCTGGTGGGGCTCGCGCTGGTCGCGGCAACGCCCATCGTCTACCACCACTTCACGAAGAGGCGGCGATGACCGAAAAACGCCTGCTGCAGGCGATGGTTTGCGTGGCTTGCCTGGTGCCGCTGGGCGCGGGCGGGGCGGGCATGATCATGGGACCGTGGATGGTGACGGCGGACGCACCGCCGGCCCTCGACAGTCACTTTCGCAATCTGTCGGGATTGCTGTTTGCGATTGGCGTTGGGTTCCTGACCACCGTGCCTCACATCGAGACGCAGGGGCAAAGGTTCCGGCTGCTCGCGGCCATCGTGGTCGTGGGCGGAATCGGCCGTCTGATGGGGGCGATGTCGGGAGAGTCTGTTCCTGGCGCCATGCTCGCGGCCTTGGCGATGGAGCTGGCGGTCACGCCGGTGTTGGCGCTATGGCAGCACCGCGTGTCTAAGCACGCGGCGCTGCGGGAAGCGGATGCTGTTGAAGCAGGCCCGGCTTAGGCGGCGATCTGCTGCTGGTCGGGGCTGAGCGCGAAGCTCTTCATCTGTTCGCGGGCGCGCCACAGGCGGCTTTTGACGGTGCCCATAGTGCACTTCATGGCGACGGAGACTTCTTCGTAGGTCAGCTCCTTGCAGGCGAGCGTCAGGATCTGGCGCAACGGCGCGCTCAGGCGGTCGAGGCCGCTGATGACTTCCTTGGCGAAGACCTGGTCTTCCTGGCGCGCCGGCGAGATCAGCGCGGCGACAGGCACGTGGTATTCAGACGTCTGGTCGAGGGTCGGCGACTGGCTCAGCGAAATCATCGGACGCCTGTTCTTACGGCAGTTGCTGATGTAACCGTTCTTGAGAATGCGCGATGACCAAGCGGCGAAGTTGGTGCCGGTCTGGAACTGGGATTGATACTTCAGCACGCGCTCGGCAGTGGCTTGCACGAGATCGTCCGCGTCGGGTCCGTTGCGCGTCAGCGTCATCGCATAGGCGCGCAGCTTCGGGACTTGTTTGAGAAGCAATTCGTCGAATTGTTTCGTCATGACGTGTGATCTTTCTTTGGTTTTAGTCTCAAGCGGCGTGGCTCTGGAAGTGGCGCCTTTTTCGGGCGTGCCACCCCAGAGCATTCGCGCCTTAGCGTTGGCGTAGCTTCGTATTCCGCATCGCCTACTTGTTCTTGTCGGCGCTTCTTTCGATGGCTTTGCCGGTGCTCTTGATGTCCTGGCCCGCGCCTTCGACGGTGTTGCAGGCCGAAAGGGCCGCAACGAGGATGAACACGGCAGTCATGGTGGCGGCGATCGGGCCGACTTTGATGGAAGTGAGCATGGTGATTTCCTTTGATGGACGATCCCGTGCGGCGGGTGGCGCGCGCGGTTCAGGTGTAGATGGCAAGGAGGTTTACGAAAGCGCGCCGCAAGTGCCGAAAGGCTAGGAATAAGCAGCGGCGCGCGTAGACTCTCAGGATTACAACGTGGATGAGTGCCGAACGTTGCGCGGCTCAAACGACCTCATCGCAAAATACTTTGAAGCTGGCTAAGACGTTGGGACCAAACGTAGTTGTGATGGCTACGTCGGTGGCATCCCGCCCGCGCGCAATTAAAATGCGTCCAATTCTCGGAACATTGTTGCGCGGATCGAAGGTGTGCCACTGCCCGCCGATATAGGCTTCGAACCAACCGGCGAAGTCCATGGGTCCGTAGGGCGGCGGCATGCCGATATCGCCCAGATAGCCGGTGCAGTAGCGCGCCGGCACATTCATGCACCTGCAGAATGCCACGGCGAGATGCGCATAGTCGCGGCACACACCGACACGCTCGTTATAGGCCTCCCAGGCCGTGCGGGTGGCGCGGGCTTGGTTGTAATCGAAATAGATGTGGTTGTGGACGAAGTCGCAGATGCCCTGCACCAAGGCCCAGCCCTTGGGCAAATGCCCGAACAGGTACCAGGCGGTTTCAGACAGGCGATCAGTTTCGCAGTAACGGCTGCCCAGAAGGAAAACCAGGCTGTCTTCCGGCAGATCATTGATGGGGTGCTGGCAGGCGTCGGTTATGGCGACCTCGTCAATGCCGGTATCCCTGACCACGCCCGCGCTGGCGACGCGGAAGCGCCCGGCTGGGGCGACCAGGCGGCTGCACCAGTTGCCAAAGGTGTCGCGGTAGGTGGCGACCGGGACTTGGGGGTCGGTGGTCATGTGGTCTGGCACGATAATATCGCCCGCGCGCGAATAGTGCACATTGAGCATCAACATCATCGGCGTCGGGGAGGGGAGGTCGTAAAGGATCTCGTAGCCGACGCGAATGTCCATGATTTAGCTTTCTTGTGTGTATTGTTGCCACGTTGAAACGAGCGCGCGGCATAAACGGCTCGCCCAAATCCGCTGGCCGGCGGGGGTGGCGATAAGATCCTGGCGGATTTCGATCTCCACATGGGGTAGGCCGCGCTGCTCGCCGTGGACCGGAATGGTGTAATCGCTCGCGTCGTTGAGGGCGTACGGGGTGTTGTCGCCGACGATAAGGCCTTCTTCCGCCTGCAGAAGATGCAACAAGGGGCCGGCAATGCGGTCGTCGCGGTTATACAGGACGCCGGCATGCATCGGGCGGGCTTCACCCTTAAAGACCGGCGTAAAGCTGTGTATCGACACCAGGCAGGTGGGCCGGTCCCGGCGCTCATTCAGTTCCTCACGCAAAAGGTCGTGATAAGGCCGGAAAATCTCGTTCAAGCGCTGCGCCCGCTCGGCTGCCGTCAGCGCAGTATTGCCCGGTATAACCGTATATTCGCTCACCTCAGCGATGGATGTTTCGGCCGCGGGCGGGCGGTTACAGTCGATCACCAGGCGGGAATAGTTCTGCAGGATGGCAAATGCGCCCAGGGTCTCGGACATCAGGTGGGTCACTGCCGCAGCACCGATGTCCCAGGCGATGTGACGCGCGAGGTCTTCCGCCGTTAATCCCAGCGACCCAAGCTTTTTAGGCAGCCGGTTGGAGGCATGATCGCAGACCAGCAAAAATGGCGATGGCTGCTGTTCCGGCAGAATCGTGACAGCCGAAGGGTCGTCCTCGTGTAGCAGGCTTGGCAAAATGGGGGCTCTTTCTCACTACTTACTAATACGTGGCGACGTCGGACACGGGCGCCCCATCCCGAGCCTTGGTCCAACACCACCTTAACGCTTCCTGGGCACGGGGCGAGCAAATACCCAGCGGCTAGGCGCTGCTCACAACATTTGGTATAAACCCTTAGATTCTCAGCCGCTTATTGTATAAGCGGTGTTTCACCGGCTTGGCGCTTGCCCATGCGGTAAGGCCTTGAAAGAGCGCGACTTTAAGGAAGGGGAGGCCCCGGCCGCGAGGCTTGAAGGGCTCGAGTACAGGACGAAAGATGGCCGGCCATTCGCAATTCAAGAACATCATGCACAGGAAGGGCGCGAAAGATGCCAAACGCGCCAAGCTGTTCACCAAGCTCGCCCGCGAAATCACGGTCGCGGCTAAACAGGGCCTGCCCGATCCTGCCTACAACGCCCGTCTGCGCGCCGCGATCAACGACGCCAAAGCGGAAAGTATGCCCAAAGACAACATCGAGCGCGCAATCAAGAAGGCTAGCGGCGCCGACCAGGAGAATTACGAGGAAGCCCGCTACGAAGGCTATGGCCCTGGGAACGTGGCACTGATCATCGAAGCGCTGACTAACAACAGAAACCGCACGGCGTCCGAGCTGCGCATCGCCTTCAACAAACACGAAGGCAATCTGGGCGAGACCAACAGCGTCGCCTATAACTTCCAGCGCCTCGGCCTGATTCATTACAATGCTGACGCCGGCAGCGAAGACAAGGTGATGGAAGCCGCCATCAATGCGGGCGCCGATGATGTCAGTTCGGGCGCGGGCGGCCACGATATCTACTGCGCGCCTGATAACCTGCATGCCGTGACCAAGGCACTTGAAGGCACGCTCGGCGAACCTGCGTCCGCGCGCCTCGACTGGCGTCCGACCATGACGGTCAACGTGCCGGCTGATAAAGCCGAAGTGTTGATGAACTTGCTGAACCTCCTCGACGACAACGATGACGTCCAGCGCGTGGCGGCGAACTACGAAATGTCAGACGAGGTCATGGCCCAGCTTAATGAATGAAACCTCGGCGGTTAAACGCGCGCTCAGCGCCCAGAGTGCCCTAAAGGTTGGTGGCCTGAAGGTCCGCATCCTCGGACTCGATCCGGGGCTGCGCCACACCGGCTGGGGTGTGATTGAGGCAGAAGGCAACCGTCTGGTCTTCATCGCCGACGGCGTCGTCGAGCCCGATCCCAAACTTTCTCTCGCCGAACGCCTGCAGGTGTTGTTTGTCGAAGTGCAGAAGCTGGTGGCGACCTACGTGCCCCATGAATGCGCCATCGAAGATACCTTTGTGAACAAGAACCCGACCTCCACCTTGAAACTTGGCCATGCGCGGGCTGCGGCCATGCTGGCCCCCGCCGTCGCCGGCATCATGGTGTCCGAGTACAAACCCAATCTCGTGAAGAAGTCCGTGGTTGGCGCCGGTCACGCCGACAAAGTGCAAGTCGCCGCGATGATGCGCATCCTGCTGCCCGGGTGTAAGGCCGGCAATGCCGATGCTGCCGACGCGCTCGCTGTGGCCGTATGTCACGCCCATCACCGCGCGTCTGTGATGAGGTTCGCCCCCATGAAAGCAGTAAAATGATCGCCAAGCTGCGCGGGCGTCTGGATTCTATGGGCGAGGACTGGGCCGTCATCGACGTCGGCGGCGTGGGCTATCTGGTGTTCTGCGGCGCGCGCACGCTTGCGGCCTTGCCGGCTGTTGGCGAGGCGGTGGAACTGGCCATCGAAACCCATGTCCGCGAAGACCATATTCACCTTTACGGCTTCTCGACCAATGCCGACCGCGAAACCTTCCGTGTTCTCACAACCGTGCAGGGTGTGGGCGCGAAAGTCGGCCAGGCAATTCTCTCGGCGCTCTCGACCGAACAGATCAGCCAGGCCATCGCCGCCGGCGACCAGCATGCGTTCAAGCGTGCGAGCGGTGTTGGACCGAAATTGGCCCAACGGTTGGTCGTCGAGCTCAAAGACAAACTCATGCCCTTTGCCATGACCGCCGCGGCGCTGACGGCGCCCGCAGCCGGCAAGCCCGCGAAAGGCGGCAGCATTGTCGAAGACGCCGTGTCGGCCTTGGTCAACCTTGGCTACGGGCGCATGGAAGCCTTCGGCGCGGTGTCGCGGGCGGCGCAAGCCGATGGCGGCGCGCCGTTGGGTGCGTTGATCAAGACCTCGCTGCGTGAATTGGGCAACCCCGATGGACGCTGATGCTCGCGCCATCTCCGCAATCCGTCAGAGCGATGACGCCGACGCCTCGTTGCGGCCGCAGCGCTTGGCCGATTTTATTGGCCAACGCGGCGTGCGCGAGAACCTTGCTGTCTTTATCGCCGCCGCTAAGGAACGCAAAGAGGCGCTCGATCACGTGCTGCTTCACGGGCCGCCGGGCCTGGGCAAAACGACGCTGGCGCAGATCGTCGCAAAGGAATTGGGCGTCGGCTTTCGCGCCACCTCCGGCCCGATGATTGTCCGGGCAGGAGATTTGGCCGCGTTGCTCACCAACCTCGAAGCCAACGACGTTCTCTTTATTGATGAAATCCACCGCCTTAATCCTGCCATAGAGGAAGTTCTCTATCCGGCGATGGAAGATTTCCAACTGGACCTCATCATCGGCGAGGGGCCGGCGGCGCGTTCCGTGCGCATCGAACTCCAGCCTTTTACCCTCGTTGGCGCGACAACACGCTCCGGCCTCCTGACCACGCCGCTCAGAGACCGCTTCGGCATTCCCTTGCGCCTGGAGTTCTACGATGCGCCTGAGCTTGTCGATATTGTCTGCCGTGGTGCCCGCGTGCTGGGTGCGAAAATCAGCGACGACGGCGCCCTCGAAATCGCCAAGCGGTCCCGCGGCACACCGCGCGTAGCGGGCCGTCTGTTGAAGCGGGTGCGCGATTTTGCCGCAGTGGACGGCGCGCCCGAGATCACCAAGGCCGTTGCCGACAAAGCACTATTACGTCTGAACGTCGATGCTTTGGGCCTCGACGCGATGGACCGGCGCTATCTCCACTGCATCGCGCAGAATTACGCCGGTGGCCCGGTGGGCGTGGAAACGCTGGCCGCCGCCCTGGCAGAAGAACGGGATACGATAGAGGATGTCATCGAGCCCTTCCTGATCCAACAGGGCCTGATCCAACGCACGCCGCGCGGACGGGTGATTTCCGACGCCGGTTACAAACAGATGGGTCTGCCTACGCCGCGGCGCGATCCGGCCCAATTCAATCTCCTCGATGCGGGCGAGGGGCGATGAACACGCCGTTGACCCCAACCTCTGGCCTGATGCGTGGACGCATTCATGTGCTGCCCGTCAGGGTCTATTACGAAGACACCGACGCTGCCGGGATTGTCTATTACGCCAATTATCTCAAGTACGCCGAGCGCGGGCGCACCGAGATGCTGCGCACCCTGGGCGTTGAGCAACAAAAGCTGCGCGATCAGACCGGCATGCAGTTCGTGATGCGTGAAGGTGAAGTGAAATACCGCCGCCCCGCACGCCTCGATGATGCCCTGACGGTGGAGACCTCGTTAACGGAACTCGGCGCGGCCTCGGTGCGCATGAGTCAAATAATCCGCCGCAGCGATGCGGAAGAACTGGCGCGCTTTACCGCCCATGTGGCATGTACCGGCAGCGACGGCAAACCAATGCGATTACCCGCGACGCTGCGTGATGCGCTCGCGGATTATGTGAATGCGAAAACGGAGTAGGGTTTAGGACATGGAAAATACGGTTGCGGCAGCGGCTATGGCGGCGCCGGGGGTGATCCACCTCTCGGTCGGGAACCTCATTCTACAAGCCGATCCCGTCGTTAAGGCGGTCATGGCCGCACTGGTGTTTGCCTCGTTGTGGAGCTGGGGCATCATCTTCGACAAGATTTTCCGCTTGCGCTCCTTGTCCAAACAGGCCGAGCAGTTTGAAGAGCGCTTCTGGTCGGGCAGTTCTCTCGAAGACCTGTTCGAGCGCGTCGGCCAGCGTCCCAAGGACCCCATGTCTTCGATCTTCGTCGCCGCCATGAAAGAATGGCGCCGCTCGTCAGGTAAGGGTGGCGTCGCGCCGGCCGCCGGCACGGCCGCCGTCGCCGAGCGCATGGACCGCGTCATGAAGATCAGCCTTGAGCGCGAGATGGATCACTTGAACCGGCGCATGATCTTCCTGGCTTCAACGGGCTCGGTCTCGCCGTTCCTCGGGCTCCTCGGCACGGTGTGGGGCATCATGAACACCTTCACCTCTATTGGCGCCGCCGCCGATACTAGCCTTGCCACCGTCGCGCCGGGTATCGCCGAAGCGCTGTTCGCCACGGCCTTGGGATTGATCGCGGCCATTCCGGCGGTGGTGTTCTACAATAAGATCTCCAGCGACCTCGCGCGCTATGCCCTGCGCCTTGAAAACTTCGCCGGCGAATTTGGCGCCATTCTTTCGCGCCAGCTGGACGTCAAATAATGGCGTCCTTCATCAAACCATCTTCGGGGGTCAAGACCAGCCGGCGGGCCTTCACCGCCGTCTCCGAGATCAACGTCACGCCGATGGTTGACGTCATGCTGGTGCTGCTGGTGATCTTCATCGTCACCGCGCCTCTGCTGACCACCGGCGTCAACGTCAATCTCCCACAAACAGCGCGCACCAAGTCTTTGCCCCAGGACAACACCGCCCTGACGCTTACGGTGGAGAAGGACGGCAGCATTAGTCTGAATGCCGCCAAGGAAGATGCCGTGCGGCTGGAGCTTGATGCGCTGGGCGGGCGTTTGGCAGCTGTGCGCGAAGCCAACCCTCAAGTCAGGGTCTACGTCAAAGGCGACAGGGACGTGCCTTACGGGCGCATGATGGAAGTCATGGCCGAAGTCACCGCGGCCGGCATCACCCAGGTCGCCTTCGTCACCGATCCGCGCCGCAACCCGCGCGCACAGCATTAGTAAAGTTGAGGTTCGAGCCCAGCTATGCCACCGCGTGATACACTGACACTCAGCTTCGAGACCAAGGGCTTTACCAATCAAGGTTATGCCCTGTCGGTGGCGTTGCACGTGGGCATCATCGTGCTGGGCATGATCGGCATGCCGTTCATGAAGCGGGAATTACCCATCGACCAGCCGTTGATCGTCGACCTTGTGCCGATCGAAGACATCACCTCCGCCGCGCCCAAACCCACGCCGGCGCCGGAACCGGCACCGGTTGTGCCCGAGCCGCCCAAGCCCGCAGCCGAAGCCCCGCCGGCCGACAACATGCCGCCGCCGCCGAAGCCCCAAGAGATCAAGCCTGAGCCAAAAAAAGAGCCGGAGCCTAAACCGAAGCCGCCGCCGCCCAAGCCCGCCCCTGCCAAAACCAAGCAGGATGACGTGGCCATGCTGCAGAAGCTGCTGAAGGATATGTCCAAGAACGCGCCCAAGCCGCAGCAGAAGGCTCCTGATTCCAAGGCGCCGCCATCCAATAACGTGGCGCCCAATATTTCCGACCGCGCGTCCATGACCGAGCTCGATGCCATCCGGCGCCATATCGAAGGCTGCTGGCGCATCGATCCCGGCAAAGAGGGCGTCGAGAACCTTTCGGCGGTCATCAAAGTGTTTATTAACCCGGACGGCTCCGTGGCCCGCGCCGATATCGTCGATATGTCGCGCTATTTCGCCGACTCAGCTTTCAGGACTTTTGCCAATTCCGCCCGTACGGCGGTGCTATCCTGCGGCAACATTCCGATTTCCCAGGAGAACTACAGTCTCTTTAAGGAAATCGACATGAACTTCTCGCCGCAGGGACGGATCAACTAGGCATTTTGCGCCGTTAAGGTAAGCCGGTGCCTTTTACAGCGCCTGCTTGCAACGACGACACGCCATCGCCACAATTGCCGGAGATGCTGGCAAAGCAGACACTCAGGCGAATATTTTCCGGAAATGGATTTCGAGATGAAGAAGAACGAGATGCAACTGGGCGCGATTAGATTGGCGCGGCGACAGCTGTTGAAGTCCTTGCCCCTGGCGGCAGCACTGCCGGCCATGATGTACGCGCCCCAGGTTCTCGCCCAGGCCAAGATCGACATCACCCGCGGGCGCGTGGAGCCCATGCCCATCGCAATACCGGTGTTCCCCGGGAACACCGATGAACTCAAGCAGATGGGCAAGGACGTATCGGAAGTCATCGCCAAAGATCTTGAGCGCTCGGGCCTGTTCCGTCCGCTCGATCAGAAAGCCTTCTTGCAGGAATTATCGTCTCTCGACGTGCAGCCGCGCTTTGCCGACTGGCGCACTTTGGCCGCCCAAGCCCTGGTGCAGGGTTCGGTCGATATGCAGCCCAGCGGCCAGATTCGCATCGCGTTCCGTTTGTGGGATGTGTTCGGCGGCCAGCAGATGGAAGGCAAGGGCTACGGCACCGACGCCGCCAACTGGCGCCGTGTCGCGCACATGATCGCCGATCTGATTTATTCCACCATCACCGGCGAGAGCGGATATTTCGATACACGCATCGTCTACATCGCCGAAAGCGGCCCGGCCATTAATCGCGTGAAACGTCTCGCGATCATGGATCAAGACGGCGCCAATCACCGCTATCTCACCGACGGCTCGGCGCTGGTGCTGACACCGCGCTTTTCGCCGACGGGGCCCGAGATCACTTATCTCTCGTATTTCCGCAACGTGCCGCGCGTGTACATGTTCAACATCGACACTGGACGGCAAGAAGTGCTCGGCGATTTTCCCGGCATGACTTACGCGCCGCGTTTCTCGCCCGACGGCAACGGTGTCACGTTCTCCGCAGCGCTCAACGGCAATTCCGACATCTACACGATGGATTTGCGCTCGCGCAAAATGGTGCGCCTGACCGACAATCCCGCGATCGATACTTCGCCGTGCTATTCGCCCAAGGGCGATCAGCTGACCTTTGCCTCCGACCGCGGGGGCAGCCAGCAAATCTACGTGATGAATGCCGATGGCTCCAATCCGCAGCGCATCAGTTTCGGCACAGGCAAAGGACGCTACGGAACGCCGGTGTGGTCGCCGCGCGGCGACCTTATCGCCTTCACACGCTACGCCACCTCCGACGGAAATTTCTATATCGGGGTGATGAAGCCCGATGGCTCGGGCGAGCGGCTTTTGGCCCAGGGCTTCCTGGTCGAGGCTCCCACATGGTCGCCCAACGGCCGCGTTTTGATGTATTTCGCCCAATCGCCCAACGGCGGACGCACCCGACTCTTCTCCATTGACCTAAGTGGTTATAATCAAAGGGAAATGGTCACCCCGCAGGATGCGTCAGACCCGGCTTGGTCGCCGCTTTCGCCATAATTGGCCGAAAGGCCTGCTTACAGTTTTTTTGTAACACTTCGGCCAAAATGACGCAAAACGCCTCTTTTTGCGCCGGATGCGCCGGGTGCGCTGCGGTAGGCTATTGATTCCTGTCGTTTAACTGGTAAAAGAGGGGCAATTGCGCTGAGCCCAGTGTGGGTCGCAGCTCAGTGCTCGTTTGTTAAGTCACTAAACCTTAGGGGAATAAGAATGAAACTCGGATTTGTGGGCGTGGTCGCCATCTCTGTAGCCATCATGCTTTCTGGCTGCGCCAAAAAGCCCGTGCAGACTCAGCAGGCCACCGCCGCCGCTCCGGCGCCGACGCCGTCCGCGCCGCCGCCGTCTGGTCCGGCGCCGGACTCCATCGAATACTTCAACACCGTCGTCGGCAACGTCGTGAACTTCGCTTACGACAAGTACGACCTCGACGCCGCCGCGCAGTCGAAGCTGAAGGGCCAGGCCACCTGGTTGAAGCAGTACGCCGCGCGCACCCTGACGGTTGAAGGCCATTGCGACGAGCGCGGCACGCGCGAGTACAACTTGGGCCTCGGCGATCGTCGTGCGAACTCGGTCCGCCAGTTCCTGATCGCTGAAGGCGTCGCCGCCAACCGCATCAAGACGATCTCTTACGGCAAAGAGCGTCCGGCTTGCGTGTCGTCCGACGAAGCGTGCTATGCGCGCAACCGTCGCGGCGCCTCGGTGGCCCAGTAAGACTTCTTCATACGGCTCTGGGAAACCAGAGCCGTATTGCTTTTAAGGCGCATGGCGACTGTGGGGCTTAGGCCGGCAGTTGCATGCGCCTTATTCTTGCCCGGCCTTATTCTTGCCAGGATCGGGGACCACTTTAGGTAAGTCCAAGGTCCGGGCATTGAGACTAAATCGCGAGACTAAACCTCACCGGCAGGCGTTATAGCTTCAACCATGGCGGGCACTTATCATTTTATTTCCGCATGATCCTGCCGACGTAATGTTACCATCGGATCAAGCTTTAGGGACAAGACAGCGATGTATGCGCTCTTAAACCCCGTCACCAAGACCTCCATTTCCAAGTTGCTCGCTGCAGCCGGCATCACGCTGGTGCTGGCGAGTGGCGCCGCCCTCGCGCAGGACCGCGACATGGCCGGGCGCATCGGCAAGCTTGAGCAGGATATCGCCCGCCTGCAGCGCCAGGTTCCCGGCGGACGCCCGAACACGGCGGAAGCCGCCGCCGCCGATGCCCAGGCCGCGCAGCAGGACACCGACATCACAGTGCGTATTCTGGCCCTTGAGCGCACGGTTGAACTGCTCACCGGCCAGATCGAAGAAACCAAGTTCACCGCCGAACGCACCGCCAAGCAAGTGCAGGTGATGCAGGACGACCTGAGTCTGCGTCTGGCCCGCATCGAGCAGTCCTTGGGCGTATTGCCGGCGCCGGCGCAGCAAAGCCAGTTCGTGCCGATGCCGCCGCCGACCTCATCCAGCTCCTCCAGCACGCCCAGCATTGCCTCTGCTCTGCCGCAGGCCGAAGGTGCCGCGCCGCCAGCGCCCGCCTCGGCCTTCGCGCCGGGCGCGCCCATGTCCGCGCCGGTGATGCAGCAGCCGTCCACACGTCCGGCGCCGCCGCCCCAGCAAATCCAGGAGGCCGCCGCAGCGGTTTCCAGCCCCGGCGACGTCAACAGCAGCGGTGGCTTTGTCATCCGCACGGATGCTCAGGGTCGTCCTCTGCGCGCAGATCCCAATGCGCCGCAAGTTCCTCCGCCGCAGGCCCCGATGCCAAGTGCACAGCAGTCCGCGCCCCGAGCCGCTCCCGGCCCCGGTCCTGTAACGACGGGGCAGGTGGCTTCAGTTCCAGCGGCGGCCATCTCTCTGCCCGACGGCACGCCGAAACAGCAGTATGACTTCGCCTTCGAGTTCCTGAAGCGCCAGGACTATCCCCAGGCCGAAGCGACACTGCGTGACTTCCTGAAGAAACACCCGAAGGATCCGCTCGCCGGCAATGCTCAATACTGGCTGGGCGAGACCTACTATGTGCGCGGGAATTTCCAGCAGGCGGCTGTCGAGTTTATGGCCGGCTACCAGAAGTATCCCAAGACCAACAAAGGCCCCGACAACCTGCTGAAGCTCGGCATGTCGTTGTCCAAGCTTAACCAGAACGACGGCGCCTGCACCGCCCTGGGCCGTCTGGCCAAAGACTATCCCGATGCGGGTGATGCCCTGCTGAAGTCGGCCAAGACCGAACGCACGCGCCTGAAGTGCAAGGCCTGATGGGCAGCAGGTAACGTGGCAGGAGCCAAATCCGCCGCGACCAAGTCGCTGACGCCGGTGGACTTCGCCGCTGCCATGGCGGGCTTTCGCCTACTGCCCGGTGCTCAGATCGCCGTTGCGGTCTCAGGCGGGGCAGATAGCCTGGCCCTGGTCCGTTTGCTGGCTGCATGGGCGCCAATCCACAAAATTACCGTGCAGGCGCTCACGGTCGATCACGGCCTGCGGGATGCCGCCACCGATGAAGCGGCGCAAGTCGGCACTTGGCTGGCAGCTCTCGAGATTCCGCACGCCACCCTCTACTGGGAAGAGGGCCGTGCGCTCCGCGGCCTCGCCCGCAGCGCGCAAAGTGCCGCCCGCGAGGCCCGCTACCGCCTGATGACCGACTGGTGCGCCACCAACGGCTGCACGCATCTGTTCGTCGCCCATCATGCCGATGATCAGGTCGAGACGTTTTTGCTGCGCCTGGCGCGCGGCAGCGGTGTCGATGGCCTGGCGGCCATGGCGCCGGCCAGTGTCCGCGATGGCATCGTCATCGCCCGTCCGCTGCTGACCTTTGCGAAAGAGCAGCTGACGGCGTTTTGCCGTGACATGGGTCAAGCCTGGATCGAGGACCCTTCCAACGCCAACCCCGCCTCGGGCCGGGTCCGTTTCCGCGAGGCCCGCCAAGTGCTTGAACGGGAAGGCTTAACGCGCGACCGCCTGTTGGCTACCGTCGGCCACCTGCAGCGCGCTCGCGCAGCGCTCGACTACGCCGTCGCTGGCCTGCTGGCGCAGGGCTCCATCGACACGTTTGGCGTCGCGCGTCTGCCCGTGGCGGCGGTGCTCGCAGCCCCGGAGGAAATCGGCCTGCGCGCCGTCGCCCGCGTGCTGACAGCCGTGAGCGGCCAGGAATTCACGCCGCGTTTTGAAACCCTCGCGCGACTTTATGCGCGGCTCACCGTTGGGCCATGGCGCGATGCGACACTGCACGGCTCCGTAGTGAGACGTGAAGGCGGCGACATCGTCATCACTCGCGAGCCGGCACAGGTCGGTGAGGATAGAACTCTGTCAAACGCGTCCGCCGTTATATGGGATAGCCGCTTCAGGCTGTCGCTGTGTGCGAATCAGCCGCGGCGCTTCACGGTCGCGGCCTTCGACGGGCAGCGCCTTACGACCGAATCAGAGCGCGCCGCACTTGTTGAAATTCCCCTGTCATTGCGCGGCACGGTGCCCGCGCTGTTCGATGAGGCCGGGCTCGCGGCGGTCCCCCATACCGGATATATGCGCGCTGACGTTGCGGCGCTCCAGGGCTTGAGCCTTGGTCTCACAATGGTTTCCAGCCTGCTAGCGGGCGCTGATGCCAAATTGTGACACTCGAATTTGTGATTTTATCGAAGTCTATAAACGCTTTGCTTGCAACCGCCCTTTGGCGCACTATTTAAGTAACAGGCGTTCGCAACAACGCATTGCAATCCAACCCGTGATTAGGGGATCGATTTGAATATCAGCCGCAATTTGATGCTGTGGGCCATCATCCTGGTCTGCGTCGTGGCCCTCTTCAACCTGTTTCAGGGAACGTCGCCGCGCAATTCCAGCCGCGAGATTTACTTCTCCGATTTCATGGCCGCGGTTGAACGCACCGAAATTCAGGATGTCACCATCCAGGGCGCCAACATTACCGGCTCGTTCAAGTCGGGCGGCGACTTCCGTACCTACGCGCCAGAAGACCCGGGCCTGGTGCCGTCTCTGCGCGAACATGGCGTGACCATCAAAGCCGTGCCCCGCAGCGACAACGAATTGTCTTTCTGGGGCGTGATCATTTCCTGGTTCCCGATGCTGCTCTTGATCGGCGTGTGGATATTCTTCATGCGCCAGATGCAAGGCGGCGGCGGCAAAGCCATGGGCTTCGGCAAATCCCGCGCCAAGCTGCTCACGGAAAAGCAGGGCCGCGTGACGTTTGACGATGTCGCTGGCGTTGAAGAAGCCAAACAAGAACTCGAAGAGATCGTCGAATTCCTGCGCGACCCGCAGAAGTTTCAACGTTTAGGGGGCAAGATCCCGAAGGGCGTGCTGTTGGTCGGTCCTCCGGGCACTGGTAAGACGCTGCTGGCGCGCTCCATCGCCGGCGAAGCCAACGTGCCGTTCTTCACCATTTCGGGCTCGGACTTCGTCGAAATGTTCGTCGGCGTCGGTGCCAGCCGTGTGCGCGACATGTTCGAGCAGGGTAAGAAGAACGCGCCCTGCATCATCTTCATCGACGAAATCGACGCCGTCGGACGCCATCGCGGTGCCGGCCTCGGCGGCGGTAACGACGAACGCGAACAGACCTTGAACCAATTGCTGGTCGAGATGGACGGCTTCGAAGCCAACGAAGGCGTCATCCTGATCGCCGCAACCAACCGTCCCGACGTGCTGGACCCTGCGCTCCTGCGTCCGGGCCGCTTTGACCGTCAGGTCGTCGTGCCAAACCCCGATATCGTCGGCCGCGAACGCATCCTGCAGGTCCACAGCAAGAAGACCCCGCTGGGCTCCGACGTGGATCTGAAAGTCATCGCCCGCGGCACGCCCGGTTTTTCGGGCGCCGATCTGGCCAACCTCGTCAACGAAGCGGCATTGCTCGCCGCCCGCAAAGCCAAGCGCGTGCTGGGCATGCAGGAATTCGAGGAAGCCAAAGACAAGGTGCTGATGGGCGCCGAGCGCCGCTCCATGGTCATGTCCGAAGACGAGAAGAAGCTGACAGCCTATCACGAAGGCGGCCACGCGCTCGTCATGCTGCATGTGCCGAGTCATGAGCCTCTGCACAAGGTGACGATAATCCCGCGCGGCCGTGCGCTGGGTGTGACCATGTTCCTGCCAGAACGCGATAAGTACAGCATGTCCAAGATCGAGCTTCAGGCGCAGCTGGCCAGCCTCTTCGGCGGCCGCGTCGCCGAGGAAATGACCTTCGGCATGGAGCGCGTGACCACCGGCGCGTCGGACGATATCCGCCGCGCCACCGACATCGCGCGCAAGATGGTCACCGAGTACGGCTTCTCCGAGAAGCTGGGACCGCTGCGTTACACCGACAACCAGGGCGAAGTGTTCCTCGGTCACTCAGTGACGCAAACCAAGAACGTCTCCGACGCCACCGCGCGCCTGATCGACGAGGAAGTGCGTCATTTCGTCGAAGCCGGCGAAGAGACCGCGCGCCAGATCCTGGAGAAACACCGCCCGCAGCTTGAGATCATTGCCCAGGGCCTGCTCGAGCACGAAACCTTGAGCCGCGAAGAAATCGAAGCGCTGCTGCGCGGCGAGAAGATCGACAAGGAAAAGACCCCGCCCAAGCCCCGCGAACCGGGACGCCGCAGTTCTGTGCCCACGTCCGGCACCGAAGCCCGCGGGCCGGGTTTTGGCCAGGAGCCGACGCCCCAGCCAGGCGCGTAAGGTTACAAATATGATCCGGCCCCGAGAGGGGCTAAACTCAGGCCCCGCCCGCAAGGCGGGGTCTTTGTTTTAGGAAATCGCTTTGCCGGCTGACTTGCAGACCTACATCACCCCGCGCGCCATCCTGACCGGTGCTGCGGCGCGCGAAGCCATCGCCGCCAATTGGGCTTGGCCGCTGCTGGGCGGGGCCATGGCCTATGGCGCCATGGACGTCCGCACGCGGGAGAACGGCGCGTTCACGCGCTTGGGCGCCATCGTGCGTGCGGCCTATGAGAAGGACGCGCACGCTATCCCGGCGCCGATCCGGACCTCCATTGCGGCCCAAATGGCCGCGCTGGCGGCGAAACGCCCAGCCTTCGCCGGTCTTGATCTCGGCCAGCCAAACCTCATGGGCGTTCTGAATGTCACGCCCGACAGTTTCTCCGACGGCGGGCGCTACAGCGACACCGAAACCGCCATCGCCCATGGGATTGCCTTGGCGGAGGAGGGCGCCGCCATTATCGATGTGGGCGGAGAGTCCACCCGTCCGCGCGCCGCGACCGTCAGCGAAGCCGACGAAATCGCCCGGGTCGTGCCGGTCGTGACGGCGCTCGCCGCGCGCGGCATCAAGATCTCCATCGACACGCGCCATGCCGGCGTCATGACCGCCGCGCTCAAAGCCGGGGCCGCCATCGTCAACGACATCACGGCGCTCGCGAACGATCCGCGCGCGCTCGACGCCGTCGCCCAGGCCGGCGCGCCGGTCATCCTGATGCACATGCAGGGCGAGCCCGGCACCATGCAGGACAACCCCACCTATGCCTGGGCCCCCGGTGAGATTTGCGATTTTCTCGCGGTGCGCATCCAAGCTTGTCGTGCGGCCGGCATTGCCAAGGACCGTATCGCCCTTGATCCTGGGATTGGCTTCGGCAAAACCGACGTTCACAACGCCGAGATCATGGACCACCTCGCCATGTTCCACGGTTTGGGATGTCCCTTGGTCCTGGGCGCCTCGCGCAAGGCCTTCATTGGCCGGATGAGTGCCGGCGAGCCCGCCGCCGACCGCCTGCCAGGCTCCCTAGCTGCGGCTTTGCATGCAGCCGGGCAGGGGGCGCAGATTATCCGGGTGCACGACGTCGCCGCCACACGGCAGGCGTTAAAGGTCGCTATCCGCTTGAATGTTGGGAACTAAATGGCCGGCCCTTGATTCAATATGTCTGAAAGCTCACAACTACTCTTACGCTAACTCCCTGGAGACCTGATGACCGCCCGTAAAATGTTCGGCACCGACGGCGTGCGCGGCCTGGCCAATACCGACCCCATGACCGCTGAAACGGTCATGCGCCTGGGTGTGGCGGCGGGCAAGCGCTTCACGCGCGGCAATCACCGTCATACCGTCGTCATCGGCAAGGACACCCGACTCTCTGGTTACATGCTGGAGCCGGCGCTGACGGCGGGCTTCGTCTCGGTGGGCATGGACGTGATCCTGGTCGGCCCGATCCCGACCCCGGGTATCGCCATGCTGACGCGCTCCATGCGTTGCGACCTCGGGGTGATGATCTCGGCCTCGCATAATCCGTTTCAAGACAATGGCATCAAACTGTTCGGCCCCGACGGTTACAAACTCTCTGATGCGCTCGAAGCCGAAATCGAGACCATGATGCAGGGCGATCTCAGCGCGGCCCGCGCGCCCGCCGCAAGTTTGGGCCGCGCCAAACGCCTCGAAGACGCGGCCGGCCGCTACATCGAATACACCAAGACCACGTTCCCCCGCGGATTGCGTTTGGACGGCCTGCGCATCGTCATCGATTGCGCTAACGGCGCCGCTTACAAGGTGGCGCCCACCGTGCTTTGGGAATTGGGCGCGGAAGTCATCAAAGTGGGCGTCGAGCCCGACGGCTTCAATATCAACCGGGAATGCGGCTCGCTGCATCCCGACCGCATGCGTGAGCTGGTCGCGGCCTACCGCGCCCATCTAGGCATCGCGCTCGACGGCGACGCCGACCGCGTCCTGTTCTGCGACGAGAAGGGCGACATGGTAGACGGTGATCAGGTGCTGGCGCTCATCGCCAGCCATTGGCAGAAGACCAACCAACTGCAAGGCGGCGCGGTGGTGTCCACGATCATGAGCAACCTTGGACTCGAGCGGCACTTGCAGTCGCTCGATTTGAAACTAATCCGCACGCAAGTCGGCGACCGCTACGTCGTCGAGCAGATGCGCGAACACGGCTACAACCTGGGCGGCGAGCAGTCGGGCCATATTATCATGGGCCAGCACGCCACCACCGGCGACGGCGTCATCGCGGCGCTTCAGGTGCTTGCGGCCCTGGTCGCCGGCGGCAAGCCCGCCAGCGAGACCTTGCGCATCTTCCAGCCCGTGCCGCAGCTCTTGCGCAATGTCCGTCTGTCCCAAGGCACCAATGCCGAATCCGTGCTGGGCCTTCAAAACGTGCGCAAAGCCATTACCGCGGTTGAGGAGCGTCTCAACGGCCACGGCCGTCTGGTGATCCGCAAGTCCGGCACAGAACCCCTGATCCGCATCATGGCCGAAGGCGACGACGCCAAGGAAGTCGATACGGTGGTCGCGGAACTGGCGGCGGTGATCACCACAGCGGCGGCCTAGTGCCCGACTGTTCAAAATGATCGGCCGCGTTCTCATCATTGCAGGCTCCGACTCCGGCGGCGGCGCGGGTATTCAGGCCGACATCAAAACTGTGACCGCCCTTGGCGGCTACGCCATGACCGCGGTCACCGCCGTTACCGTGCAGAACACCGAAGGCGTGCGCGGCTATCACGAAATCCCCACTGATGTTGTCAGCTGCCAGATAACCGCTGTGCTTGATGACATCGGCGCCGATGTCGTCAAGACCGGCATGCTTGCATCCGTTGCCATCATCGAAGCCGTCGGCGCGGCGCTGAAGCTCTATAACATCCCACGCGTGGTCGATCCGGTGATGCGCGCCAAGGGCGGTCATGCGCTGTTGGCCGAGGACGCGGCGGCGGCCTTGATCACGCATCTGGTTAGAGGTGCCGCGCTGATCACACCCAACTTGCCCGAGGCCGAAGTCCT
>CANJPG010000027.1 GCA_947476065.1 Fidelibacterota bacterium | reverse complement strand
CTATAGTGCGCGCCGCTTCGCCGGGGACCCCATGCTACATGACCCCGCCGCGGCTTGGTTCGGGGCGTAGCGCAGCCTGGTAGCGCACTTGACTGGGGGTCAAGGGGTCGCAGGTTCAAATCCTGTCGTCCCGACCATTTCCTCCTTCTTCGAAATCGCCGCACAAAGACCATCCCCGCCGCAGGGATATCAACTATTGCGTGCATTGTTTTGTTGAGCGTCCCGCCCTAAATCCTTTATAAAGGATTAATGAGGGGCCCGAGATTGGGATCGGGCAGGGGATATGGCCATCAGCATCGACTCACTTTCGTTACAGCCTATTGCTGCGCCGATCGCGGCGTCACCTGCGCGTCAGGCGCCGGTGACGGCTGTTGGCGACCGTGAAAGTGCCAACAACGATCGCCGTAACCAGTCACGCGGCGACCGTAATCGCCCCAGCGTTGCATTCCGTTCATTCCTGAATGCCGCCACGCTGGCAGGTCTGACCAAGACTCTGAGCGCGCAGCGTCCGGCTTCAACTGACGAGGCGCCGGCGAAAGTTCAGCGCCGCACCAAATTGCCCGAGCGCAGCGATCCGTCGGTGATCTCGAGCGATGAGGCCGACAGTCTGTACCGCTCGGCGCAACGTGCGAAAGCGCAGGCGGCATCCGAACAGACGACCTCTGAGCAGGGGCAATCAGAGCAGCCTGCCGCGCGCGCGCGCGAATTCCAGGCCGCGGCAACGCGCTATGCCAAAAGCTTCTTTGCGGTGTCGGGCACCTTCGCCAAACCCGGCGAATCCCTGGAATTGACGGCTTAAACACGCCGCTGGCGTTTTCTTGAATTGAAAAGAGTCGGCGTGCTAGGCGCCGACGGAATCCTGCAGCACCGTGCGCCCGGCCGGTGTGAGTTTGCACACCATCCAATCGGGTTTCATCTGATTGGCGAACCAGGGCTCGGCCCAGCCTTCATCGACGCACTTCTTGACCACCTGCGGATTGATCTTGCGGCCATCGGAATCGAACAGCGGCAGCTTGCCGCCCGGCTGCGTGAGGCCGCGCTCGAGCCACTTGCGCTGCGCGGGAGAGAGCCGGATGATGTTGCGGTCGCCGCCGTCCATGACGGAATTCCTATCGGGTTCGTTTAATGCAGCGTTACTCTAACGTCGCAGAAGGCACCGATACTCACGCGAACTGATGAATTTTTCTTAAAGCACAATTCGCGCGCGACTTTAGCCGAGCCATTTTAGCAAAGAGGGCCGCATCCGCAAATGACGCAGCACTGCATGATCTATATGACCAGCCCCTCGCGCGACGAGGCGATGAGCATTGCCCGGGCCCTGGTGAACGAGAAGCTCGTGGCCTGTGTCAATGTGCTGGGCGAGGCCACATCCATCTACCACTGGCAGGGCAACGTCGAAGAGGCGCAAGAAATTGTGCTGATCGCCAAGACCCGCCGTGAGCTTGCCGAACGCGTGCTGGCCCGCGTCCAAGCCCTGCACAGCTACGACGTGCCCTGCGCGGTCGTCTACGACATGGCGGCCGGCCTGCCCGACTATCTCGCCTGGATCGCCCGGGAGACCACATAACACTCGTGCCCGAGTTCGCCCCCGCCTTCGCTCAAGTCACGGCCCTGTTCGCCGACCTGCCGACGGTGCCCTTGGCCATCGCCTTGGCCTTTGTGTTTGGTGTCGGTGCGCGGTTCCTGGGGCTGCCGCCGCTGGCAGGATTTCTGCTGGCTGGCTTTGCGCTCAACGGCCTTGGCGTGCGCTCCAATGCGGTGATCAAGGAGATCGCCGACGCCGGCGTGATGCTGCTGCTGTTCACCATCGGCCTTAGGCTGCGGATCCGCACGCTCGCGCGGCCGGACGTCTGGGGCGTGGCCAGTCTGCATACCTTGGGCACGTTGCTGGGATTCGGGGCTGCTATGTATGCGCTCGCCTCGGTTGGGCCCGGTCTGTTAGGCAAGCTCACGCCCATGGCGGCGGCCCTGATCGCCTTCGCACTGACCTTTTCCAGCACCGTCTTCGGCGTCAAGGTGCTCGACGAACGCGGCGAGTCCAACGCGCTGCATGGCCGCACCGCCGTCGGCATCCTGGTCATCCAGGACCTGTTCGCGGTCATGTTCCTGACCTTCTCGGCGGCTAGTGCGCCGTCGCCCTGGGCCTTTGCTTTGGTGGGTCTGATTCTACTACGCCCGCTGCTGAATGCGCTGCTCGACCGCGTCGGCTACCGCGAGCTTTTGCCGCTGTTTGGCCTGTTCACGGCGATCATTCTCGGCGCGGGGGCCTTTTCGCTGGTGGGCCTGAAGCCTGACCTTGGTGCCCTGGTGATGGGGGTGCTGATGGCGCCCCACAAGCGTTCCGAAGAGCTGTCGGATGCGCTCTTCGGCTTCAAGGAAGTGCTGCTGATCGGCTTCTTTCTTGATATCGGCCTGTCGGGCAAACCCACCTTCGAGCACCTCGCCATTGCTATCGTGCTGGTGCTGCTTCTGCCCGTGCAAGCGGGGCTGTTCTTTCTGCTGATGACGCGGTTCAAGCTGCGCGCGCGTTCGGCGTTCCTGGCGGCCCTCAGCCTGTCCACCTACAGCGAGTTTGGGCTGATCGTCTGCGCCGTCAGCGCCGCCAACGGCTGGGTCGACGAGGGCTGGGTGATGGTGCTGGCCATGGCCACGTCGCTATCGTTCTTTCTGTTGTCGCCTCTCAACATCAAGCCGCACCGACTCTATCAGCGTGTGCACCGGTTTTTGCGGCGCTTCGAGCGTAAAACCCGCCATGTCGAGGATCTGCCGCTCGAAATCGGCGATGCCACCATCGCGGTCTTCGGCATGGGGCGGGTTGGCACCGGCGCCTACGAATACCTGCGCCGGCGTTACGGCGCCGATCTGGTCATCGGCATCGAGAGCAACCTGGAGAAGGTCGCGCAGCACCAGAAGGCCGGACGCAACGTCATCCACGGTGACGCGACCGATTCCGACTTCTGGGAGCGGGTGCATGCGGCACCCCATCACCTGAAGGCGGTGCTGCTGGCCATGCCCGAGTACCGCTCGAACATGTATGCGGTGCAGCAGATCAAAGGCGGCGATTTTGCGGGCTTTCTGGGCGCTTTGGCCAAGTTCTCCGACCAGGCGCGGATGTTGAAGGCCGCCGGCGTGCACGCGGTTTTCAACATGTACGCCGAGGCCGGCTCGGGCTTCGCCGCCAGCGTCGATGACGCCATGGCGCCGGTGCTCAATCCGGCGCTCGATCCGGGAACCACTTCTGCCTGAACTCCGGAACCTTTGCGGCTCTTGCGCGTTTGTGTTAGCAAGTGGCGTTCTATCCGGATCACAACAACGAGGTTTGATATGGCAAGTGCCAAACGCAGCGCGCGCAAAGTCGTAAGCAAGGTCAAAGCAAAAGCGAAGACCAAGACCAAAGCCGCCAAGACGAAAGCGAAGTCCGCCGTTTCGAAGGTGAAGAAGACCGCGAAGAGCCAGGCGAAGACCCTGACCGCCCGCGCCAAAAAGGCGCAGAAGACGGTGTCCGCCGAAGTCAGCGCCCTCGCGGATACGCTGACCAAGTTCGCCAAGAAAGCGGTCAAGTCCGGCCGCAAGAAACTCGGCGTCGCGTAACGCGTTATATCGACGGAAGGGCCGCGCGGGGGCAACCTCGCGCGGCCTTTTCTTTTAAGCGGACGCGGCGAGGGAACGGATGGAAACAGCAACAATCATCGGCAGTTTCGCAGCAATCGCCTCGACGCTCAGCTTCACGCCCCAGGCGTGGAAAATCATCAAATCCCGCAGCACCAAGGACATCTCGGCGGGCATGTACGCCTTGACCGTGACCGGCTTTGCCCTGTGGATCGGCTACGGCGTGATGCTGAAACAATGGCCGCTGATCATCCCCAACAGCATTTGTCTGCTGCTGGCGGCTTTCATCCTGACCATGAAGCTGCTGCCGCGCCCGAAGCGCGAGAAAGTTGCCGATGCCCTGGATCCCGACGTCAAAGCCTGACGGTCGCCACGGCCTGCGCGGCGATGCCTTCCTGGCGGCCCGTAAATCCCAAACCTTCCGTCGTCGTCGCTTTGACGCTGACGCGGTGTTCCTCGACGTCCAGGATTCGCGCGATGGCGCTGACCATGGCCGCACGGTGAGGTCCGACCTTGGGCCGCTCGCAGATGATGGTCAGGTCGAGGTGGGTCAGTACGCCGCCACGTTCGCGCAGCAGTTCGTAGGCGTGGCGCAGGAAGCGGTCCGACGACGCGCCGCGCCATTTCTCATCGGAAGGCGGAAAATGCTGCCCGATATCACCAGCGCCAAAGGCACCCAGGATGGCGTCGGTGGCCGCGTGCAGGGCGACATCGGCGTCGGAATGGCCGACCAGCCCGTGGGTATGGGGCACTTTCAGGCCGCACAGCATAACACTGTCCCCGGGTCCGAAGCGGTGGACGTCGAAGCCCTGGCCGATACGGGTTTCGCTGAGGGATGCGGTTAGGCTGGCGAGATCGTCCATGGTGGTGACCTTGATGTTGGCCTCGTCGCCGGGCACGGTCGCGACGCGGTGACCGGCGCGCTCCATGACCGCGGCATCGTCGGTGAGAGCTTCGCCGGCGAGGGCACGGTGGGCGGTGAGAATGATGGGAAAGCGAAAGCCCTGGGGCGTCTGGGCGCGCACCAGATTGTCCCGGGACACGGTCTCGCCGATTTCGCGGCCGCTCACGCGCTTCAGCGTGTCGATGACCGCCACCGCCGGCACAATGCCGTCGGACGCCCGCAGACCTTCGATGACGCTGGCGATCAACCGCGCCGACACCATCGGGCGGGCGCCGTCGTGGATCAGCACCAAATCAGGGGCGGCGGACGACAGTGCCTCAAGGCCCAGTCGCACGGAATCCTGGCGAGTGGCGCCGCCGTTGACGGCGGTGACGTTGGGAAAGCCCTGGGCGAGCTCGGCGAAGATGCCGGCATCGTCGGGATGGATGGCGACCACGACCCGGTTGATCGCCGGATGACCGCAAAAAGCCCGCAAAGTCCGCCGCAGCAGGCGCTCGCCTTTCAGGGGCGCATATTGTTTAGGCAGGTTCCCGCCAAACCGCTGTCCACGGCCGGCGGCGACGATAAGGGCAGCGCAAGTGGACACGGAGGACGACCTTTAATCAGCGGCAGGGTGAGGCGCGACACTAGAAAGCCTTGGGAGGCTGAGCAATTTGTGTTTTAGCCCAACGTGTTGCCAAGATGTAGTGCGATTTAGCCACAGGTGGCGAAAGTCCTTGATCTTTCCGGTTATTCTTGGGCAAATGCCTAACTTTTATGCAGTGTCCCTAAGGTTATATGCCGATTAGCAACACTTCATGCCCAACGATCCAGATCGGGTCCTTAAAGGTCGCCGGGAACGTTTTTCTGGCGCCGATGTCGGGCGTGACGGACCGGCCCTTCCGCCGCCTGGCCAAGCGTTTCGGCTGCGGGCTGGTCTATTCGGAGATGATCGCTAGTGCCCAGATGATCCGCGCCCACGGCGAGACCTTGCGCATGAGCGAGAATTGCGCCGACGAGGGGCTTTTAGCGGTGCAGCTGGCCGGCTGCGAGCCCGCCATCATGGCCGAGGCCGCGCGTATGAATCAGGATCGCGGCGCTGCGCTGATCGACATCAATATGGGCTGCCCGGTGAAGAAGGTTGTCAACAGCCAGGCCGGCTCGGCCCTGATGCGCGACGAAGATCATGCCGCCCGCATCATCGAGGCCGTGGTCAAGGCCGTGGATATCCCGGTCACCCTCAAGATGCGCATGGGCTGGGACCACAACAGTCTCAATGCGCCGTCCCTGGCCAAGCGCGCCGAGAGCGCCGGTGTGCAGCTGATCACCGTGCACGGCCGCACGCGCCAAATGCTCTACAACGGAACTGCCGACTGGGCCTTTATCCGCAAGGTCAAGGATGCGGTGAAGGTGCCGGTCATCGGTAACGGAGACGTCACCACGCCCGAACATGCCAATGAACTGCTGCGTCTGTCGGGCGCCGACGGCGTAATGATCGGGCGAGGGGCTTTTGGCAAGCCCTGGTTCCCGGGCCAGGTGCAACACTTCCTCGACACAGGCGCCATCGCCACCGAGCCCAGCCTGGCCGAGCGCCTGGCTGTCCTGCTGGAACACTACGAGACGTTGCTGTCGCACTATGGCCGCGATGCCGGCGTGCGCATCGCGCGCAAGCATCTGGCGTGGTCGGCCGCCGGCATTCCCGGCGCCAACGCTTTCCGGGTGGCCGTGAACACGGCCGCCGATCCCGATCACGTTAAAGCCATGATCGTCCGTCTATTTAGCGGCGATTTCCACGTTGCGTCTTTACAAGACGCCTCTCTGCAAAAGGCTGCCTGATGCCCGTGACCATTCCGTTCCTGCGACCCGATGCGTCGGCCAAGACGCCGACCCTGACCGCGGAATCGGTGCTGGGCGCTTTGTCGATGGCCACCCTGGTCATCGATGACAAGCGCGCCATCCGCTACGCCAACAGCGCCGCCGAACAGCTGTTCCAAAGCAGCGCGCCCTTGCTGACACGCGAGCCCTTGAAAGACATCCTGCCGCCCAACGGCCCCTTGTTCGCCATGGTCGAGCAAGCGGCAGAGGGTGACTCGCCCATGTCGGCCTACGGCATGGTGCTCGATACGCCCAAGACCGGCATGCGCACCGTCTCGGCGCATGTGGCTCCGATTGCCGATACGCCGGGCTGGGTGGTGATCTCGCTGCAGGAGCAGACCCGCGCCCTCAAATTCGACCAGCAGCTTGAGCACCGCAACTCGGCGCGGTCCATGACGGCTATGGCGGCCCTGCTGGCCCACGAAGTCAAGAATCCGCTCTCGGGCATTCGCGGCGCGGCACAGCTGCTGGGCCAGAGTGCCGCCGAGGAAGACCGCAAGCTGACGCAGCTGATCTGCGACGAAGCCGACCGCATCGTCGCCCTGGTCAACCGCATGGAGGTGTTCTCCGATGACCGCCCCCTGGAGCGCGCCCCGGTCAACATCCATGCCGTTCTGGAACGCGTGCGCCGCGTCGCTGAGAACGGCTTCGGCGCTTCGGTGAAGTTCGTCGAGCGTTACGATCCGTCGCTGCCGCCAGTCAACGGCAACCATGACCAGCTGGTGCAAGTGTTCCTGAACCTGGTCAAGAACGCCGCCGAAGCGGTGCCGTCCAAGGGTGGCGAGATCATTCTGTCGACCTCCTTCCAGCCGGGTGTGCGTGTCGCCGTGTCCGGCAGCAGCGGACGCGTGCAGTTGCCGCTGGTGGTGACGGTGCAGGACAACGGCCCCGGCATCCCCGAGGACCTGCGCCCGCATCTGTTTGATCCTTTTGTCACCACCAAGCCGAAGGGCAGCGGTTTGGGCCTCGCGCTGGTTGCCAAGATCATCACCGACCATGGCGGCATCATCGAGTTCGAAAGCTTTCGGGCCCGCACAATTTTCAAAATCATGTTGCCGATCATCATCGGAGATGCCGCATGAGTGCCGCCACTGTTCTCATCGCCGACGATGACCACGGCATCCGCACGGTGCTGACTCAGGCCTTGGGTCGGGCCGGCTACGACGTGCGCACCACGGGAAATGCAGCGACGCTCTGGCGCTGGGTGGCCGACGGCGACGGCGACCTGGTGATTACCGACGTCGTGATGCCCGACGAAAACGGCCTCGACCTGCTGCCGCGCATCAAGAAGCTGCGGCCCGATCTTCGCGTGATAGTCATGAGTGCGCAGAATACCTTGCTCACGGCGGTCAAGGCTGCCGAGCGCGGAGCCTTTGAATATCTGCCCAAGCCCTTCGACCTCGGCGAACTGGTCAACGTCGTCAACCGCGCGCTGGCCACCAAGCTCAGTGAGCATACGCCGGCCAACGACGTTACTACCGAACGCCTGCCCATCGTCGGCCGCTCGCCGGCCATGCAGGACATTTATCGGGCGGTCGCCCGTTTGATGAACACCGACCTAACCGTGATGATCACCGGCGAGTCCGGCACGGGCAAGGAACTGGTGGCCCGCGCGCTGCATGACTTCGGACGCCGACGCAACGGGCCCTTTGTCGCCGTTAACATGGCCGCGATCCCGCGCGAGCTGATCGAGAGCGAGCTGTTTGGGCATGAGAAGGGCTCGTTCACTGGCGCCATGGCGCGCGCCTCGGGCCGCTTCGAGCAGGCCGAGGGCGGTACGCTGTTCCTGGATGAAATCGGCGACATGCCGCCCGAAGCCCAAACGCGATTGCTGCGCGTGCTGCAGGATGGGCGCTACACCAGCGTCGGCGGGCGCACGCCGATCAAGGCCAACGTGCGCATCGTCGCCGCCACGCACCGCGATCTCACCCAGCTCATCAAGCTCGGTATGTTCCGCGAAGACTTGTACTACCGCTTGAACGTGGTGCCGATCCGCATTCCGCCCTTGCGTCAGCGCCTGGAAGACATTCCCGAGCTCATTAACCACTTCCTGGCCCAGAGCATGGGCGAGGGCTTGCCGGCCAAGGCGCTGGAACCGGCGGCCGTCGAACGCCTGAAGACGCACCGCTGGCCGGGCAACGTGCGCGAGCTCGAGAACATGATGAAGCGCATGGTGGCCCTCTATAACGAGCCAGTCATCGGCCTCGATGTCGTCGAGATGGAATTGGCGGGGGCGACGGCTCAGCAGGTGACCGAAGACGGCGAACCGGCGACGCTGTCCGGCACTATCGAGAAACACCTGCGCGACTACTTCGACGGCCACAACGGCGCGCTGCCGCCGCGCGGCCTTTACGACCGCGTCTTGCGTGAACTGGAGCGCCCACTGATCTCGCTGACCCTGGTGGCCACGCGCGGCAACCAGGTGAAGGCGGCGGAAATTCTGGGCCTCAACCGCAATACGCTGCGCAAGAAAATTCGCGAACTCGACATTGGCGTCATGCGTGGACCTAAATAAGGGCGGTGACGGCAGATGAATTCTGACGTCTTGGATCTTCCTGTTGATACGGCGCCGCGCACGTTGCGTACGCGCGTCGTTGCGCGCCTGAAGCAGATCCAGGTCGATACGCTGGCGATTCTTTTTACCGGCGCGGCGCTGGCATCGGGATTGGCCACCTATATTTCGATGTCGGGCTGGGGCTCCAAGGGGCCCAACGCCACCTCGACACTCATCCTGCTCAACATCGACCTGCTCGTGGTGTTGGGTCTGACGGCGCTGGTGGCCATGCGCCTGATCCGGCTGTGGCGCGCCCATCGCGCGGGCACCATGGGCTCGCGCCTACATATCCGTCTCGTCGTGCTGTTCGGCGTCATCGCCATGACGCCGACGCTGCTGATCGCGATTTTCTCGACGCTGTTTTTCACCTTCGGCGTGCAGACCTGGTTCGGCGAGCGAGTGAAAACCGCCGTTACCGAATCCGCCGCAATTGCGCGCGCTTATCTCGCGGAACACCAGCAAGCCATCAAGGCTGACGCCTTGGCGGTGGCCAACGACATCAATCGCCAATGGCCGACACTGTCCGCCGGCGAGCAGCAGCTGCGCGACCAGTTCCTGTCGACCCAAGCGGCCTTTCGCGGGCTCACTGAAGCCGTGATGTTCACGACTGACCTTAAGGTCATCGCCAAGGCCGGCTACACGTTCGCTTTACAGACCGGCGAGCAGATTCCCTTCCAGGCCATCGCCACCGCCAACGTCGGCCAGGTGGCCGTGCTGACGGGCCAAAGCTCCGACCGCGTGCGCGCCCTAGTCAAACTGGAATCCTATCCCGCCGCCTATCTGCTGGTGGGCCGCTTCGTCGACGCCAATGTGCTCGCGCGTCTGTCGCGCACCGAGGCCGCGGTGTCTGAATACCTGCGTCTGGAAGGCGAGCGCTCGGAGCTGGAAATCAGTTTCACACTGCTGTTCACCGTGGTGGCGCTGCTTTTGCTGCTGGTCTCCGTATGGTTCGGCCTCGCCCTGGCGACGCGGCTGGCCAAGCCGATCATCGAGCTGATCAATGCAGCCGAACGTGTGCGCGGCGGTGATCTGGCCGTGCGCGTCCAGGAAACCGAATCCGGCGACGAGTTGGCCTATCTCAGCCGCGCCTTCAACCGCATGACCAAGCGCTTGGGTGAACAGCAGACCGCGCTGCGTGACACTAATGCCCAGCTCGACGAACGCCGCCGGTTCACCGAAACGGTGCTGGCCGGTGTCAGCGCCGGTGTCATCGGCCTCGATCCGCAGGGCAACATCACCCTGCCGAACCGCTCGGCGGCGGTGCTGCTGGACCTCGATCTGGGCGCTGCCATTGGCAAACCGCTGGCCGAATGCGTGCCCGAGTTCGGGCGCATGCTGGACGAAGCCCGCGCCGCTTCGCAGAAAATCCTGCAAAAGGAAGTCCAGATCGTCGAAGGCAGCACGCAGAAGACCTTCCTCGTCCGCATGTCGGTCGAACAGGTCGGCGAGCAGGTGGTCGGCTACGTCGTGACATTTGATGACATCACCGCGCTGCAATCGGCGCAGCGCAAAGCCGCCTGGGCCGACGTCGCGCGCCGCATCGCCCACGAGATCAAGAATCCGCTGACGCCGATCCAACTTTCGGCCGAGCGCCTGAAGCGCAAATACATGGACAAGCTGGCCGACGACTCCGGCCTGTTTGCCCAATGCACCGACACCATCATCCGTCACGTCGGCGACATCGGCCACATGGTCGACGAGTTCTCGGCCTTCGCGCGCCTGCCCAGCGCCGTCCTGAAAACCGCCGACCTCACCGGCATCATGCGCGACGCGGTGATGCTGCAGCGACATGCCTATCCGCATATCGAATTCGCGATGGATGTGCCGTCGCATCCCTACCGGCTGCGCTGCGATGCGCGGCAGGTGGGCCAGGCGCTGACCAACATCCTCAAGAACGCCGTCGAGGCGGTTGATGCGCGCTTCGGCCCCGCGGTCCTCGGCAAAAAGGGGCTCGGACGAATCACAGTGCGGCTCGACCATGCCGAGAAGGGCGATCTCGCCGTGCGCGTCATCGACAACGGCGTCGGTCTGCCGCACACCGAACGCGAACGCCTGACCGAGCCTTACGTCACGACGCGGGCCAAGGGGACCGGCTTGGGGCTGGCCATCGTCAAGAAGATCCTTGAAGACCACGGCGGCGCCGTCACGCTCGAAGACCTTCCTAATGAAACCGGAGCCCAAGTTACCTTGCGCTTCCCCTCGACCCTGGCGGTGGAAGCCGCGCAGACCCTAGATCATGTCGCGCCGCTGCGTGCGGCTGGAGAGTAGTTGTTATGGCTCAGAATATGTCCATGTTATCCGATATCCTGATTGTCGATGACGAGGCCGATATCCGCACGGCTGTCGGCGGTATTCTCCAGGACGAGGGCTACACCACCCGCGAGGCGGCCTCGAGCGATCAGGCGCTGGAGCAGGTCAAGCTGCGCGCGCCTGCGGCGGTGATCCTCGACATCTGGCTCGAGAACAGCAAACTCGACGGCTTGCAGATCCTGGCCGCCATCAAAGCCATGCGTCCAGCCGTTCCCGTCGTGATGATTTCAGGCCATGGCAGCATCGCCACGGCGGTCGAGGCCATCAAACAAGGTGCCTACGACTTCATTGAAAAGCCTTTCGAGGCCGACCGCCTGCTGCTGATCCTGGGCCGCGCGCTGGAAGCGGCGCGTCTGAAGCGCGAGAACATCGAACTCAAAAGCCGGGCAGGCGATCCCGAGTTGCTCATCGGTTCATGCCCTGCGGTTTCGGCACTGCGCCGGACGATCGAACGCGTCGGACCGACAGGCTCTCGTGTGCTGATCACCGGCCCCGCCGGCTCGGGCAAGGAAGTCGTGGCGCGTCAGATCCACATGTGCAGCCCGCGCGCGCAAAGCCCCTTTGTCGTCGCCAACTGCGCCTCGCTGCATCCCGACCGCATGAGTGAATTGCTGTTCGGCACGGGCACGGCCGATGGTCCCACCGGCCTCTTGGAACGCGCGGATGGCGGCACGTTGATGCTGGACGAAGTGGCTGACATGCCGCTGGCTACGCAAAGCAGCATCATCCGTATCCTTCAGGATCAGCGCGTCGAGCGCATCAATGGCCAGGGCGCGGTCGATATCGACGTGCGCGTCATCGCCACCACCAATCGCGACCTGCGCACCGAGATCAAGAAGGGGCTTTTCCGCGAAGAACTGTTCTATCGTTTAAGTGTGGTGCCGATTCTGGTGCCATCCCTCGAGGAACGCCGCGAGGATATTCCCGATCTCATCCGCCACCTGATGGACCGCGCCGCTGCGGCAGCGGGCCTGCCGCGCCGCGTGCTGGGTGAGGATGCGGTGGCGGCGTTGCAAACCTATCCGTGGCCCGGCAACGTGCGTCAGCTGAAGAATGTCATCGAGGGTCTGTTGATCATGGCTCCGGGCGGCATCAACGATCCGATCCGTGCCGATATGCTGCCCAGCGACATCAACAGCGATACGCCGCAGATCCTCAGGCTGCAACGCTCTGACGAAATCATGACCCTGCCGCTGCGCGAGGCGCGCGAGATGTTCGAGCGCGAATACCTCATGGCCCAGGTGGTGCGCTACGGCGGCAATATCTCGCGCACCGCTGACTTCGTCGGCATGGAACGCTCGGCCCTCCATCGCAAGCTCAAGTCGCTCGGTGTCTCCACCGACGCCCGCCGCCGCGAAAACGGTAGCGGCAGCGGCGACGAAACCCACATCTAAAAAGCTACACGGTCCATGTCTCATATTGCTTACGTCAACGGCCGCTATCTTCCGCAGAAGCAGGCCTTTGTTCACATCGAAGACCGCGGCTACCAGTTCGCCGACGGCGTTTACGAGGTGATCTGCATCTGGAACGGCGTGCCGGCCGACTATCAAGGTCACTTAGTCCGCCTCAACCGTTCCCTGAGTGAGCTCAAGATGCGCGCCCCCATGAGCGATGGGGCGTTGACCTCGGTGATTCAGGAAGTCATTCGCCGCAATCGCATCGTCAAAGGCACAGTCTATATCCAGATTAATCGGGGCGTTGCGCCGCGCCTGCACAACTTCCCGGGTGCCAGCGTGAAACCCAGCATCGTCGTCACAGCCAAACACGGCGCCGGTCCGCCGGAGTCGGTGGCCGAAGCCGGCGTTAAGCTGATCACCCAGCCCGACCAGCGCTGGGGCCGCTGCGATATCAAGTCCGTGGGCCTTCTTCCCAACGTCCTGGCCAAGCAGGCGGCCTATGAGGCCAAAGCCTTCGAAGCGCTGCTGCACCGGCCTGATGGAACGGTCACCGAAGCCTCGGCCTCCAACGCCTGGCTGGTGACGCCGGATAAGGTCATCGTCACCCATCCGCTGAGCAACGCCATTCTTGGGGGCGTGACGCGCGCGACAGTCATCAAGATAGCCCGCGCCGCTGGCTACAAGGTCCAGGAGCGCGCCTTCACGCTGGATGAGACCAAGAAAGCCAAGGAGGTCTTCCTGACCGGCACCACCACCTTCGTCATGCCGGTGGTGCAGATCGACGAGCGCCAGGTCGCCAACGGCGCGCCGGGCACGATCGCCCTCGACCTGCGCCAGCGCTACCGGGCTTTTCTCGATGACCTGACGGAAACGGCCTGGGATGCCTGAGATTCAGCTCCCTAAACCACGTGCGATTCTGTTCGACTGGGATAATACCTTGGTCGATACCTGGCCCTGTATCAGCCGGGCCATCAACATCACCCTCTCGGCCATGGGGCAGCAGACCTGGACCCCCGAAGAGGTGCGCGCCCGTGTTGCGGGATCGCTGCGCGATACGTTTCCGGCCCTGTTCGGCGGGCGCTGGGAAGAGGCGCGCGAGATTTTCTACCAGGCCTTTGCGGAAGTGCACCTGGAAATGCTGACGACCAACGACGGCGCCGAGGACATGCTGCGCGAGGCGGCAGGGTCGGGCATTTATCTGGGCGTGGTCAGCAACAAGACCGGCAAATATCTACGCTCGGAGGCCGAACACCTGGGCTGGACTAGCCTGTTCGGGCGCCTGGTGGGCGCGCAGGATGCCGCGCGCGACAAACCGGCCGCCGATCCGGTTCACATGGCGCTGGATCCGAGCGGCATCACGGCGGGGCCGGAGGTCTGGTTTGTCGGCGATGCCGCCATCGACATCGTCTGCGGCACCAGTGCGGGTTGCCGTACAGTATTTGTAGGCGCAACCTATGTAACGGAGCCAAATACCGCTCACCCGGACCGGATCGTGGCGGATTGCAAGGCTTTGGCGGCGCTGATCCGTTCGGCGCCACCGCGCAATTAACAGGGACTTTAACGGGATACGCGGTTGACCCCTTTCCACTAAAAATTCTAGAACTTACGGATGGGAATTGCGGTGCCGCCCACGCGCCGCACCCAGGGGACGAAGCCCGCAACGAAAACAACAAAGAGCAGGTGCCAACTCCGATGTCCGCCGAAAAAGCACAAAATGTCCAGGATGTGTTTCTCAATGCCATCCGCAAACATAAAACACCCGTGACCGTTTTCCTGGTCAACGGCGTTAAGCTCCAGGGAATTGTCACCTGGTTCGACAATTTCTCCATGCTGCTGCGGCGCGATGGGCACACACAATTGGTATACAAACACGCCATTTCCACCGTGATGCCATCCGCGCCGGTTCAGCTGTTTGAACCCAAGGACGAAGGCGGAGCGAAGGAAGAAGAGGCCCCGTAGGCCCGGCTCTCTAAAGCTCCTGATCACATAATTTGCATACGACATCCAAGGCTGCCACCCGCACCGTCATCGTCCATCCTCGCCTGAAAAAGCGGGCGAGCGAGGCCGACGGTTACGGCGAACGCTCGCGTCTGGAAGAGGCGCGGGGGCTGGCGGCGGCCATCAGGCTTGACGTTATCCACGCCGAAACCGTCACTCTGGCCAAGCCCAATCCCGCCACATACTTGGGTGAAGGCACGGTTGAGCGGCTGGGCGACTTTATCAAAGAAGAAAAGATCGAGCTGGTGGTCGTCGACGGGCACCTGTCGCCGGGCCAGCAGCGCAATCTGGAGAAATCCTGGAACGCCAAGGTCATCGACCGTACCGGGCTGATCCTGGAGATCTTCGGCGAGCGCGCCCGGACCCGCGAAGGCATGTTGCAGGTAGAACTGGCGCACCTGTCCTACCAGAAAAGCCGCTTGGTCCGCAGCTGGACCCACCTCGAACGCCAGCGCGGCGGCTTCGGATTCCTCGGCGGCCCCGGCGAAACCCAGATCGAAATCGACCGCCGCCTGATCGGCGAGCGCATCGTGCGGCTGAAGAAAGAGCTGGAAACCGTCACCCGAACCCGCGGTCTGCACCGCGAGGCCCGCCGGCGCATCCCGTATCCCATTGTCGCTTTGGTGGGCTACACCAACGCCGGCAAATCGACGCTGTTCAACAAGCTGACGGCTGCCAATGTGGTGGCCATGGACCAGCTGTTCGCGACGCTCGACCCCACCATGCGGCAATTGAAGCTGCCCTCGGGCCGCACGGTCATTTTATCGGATACGGTCGGCTTCGTCTCCGACCTGCCGCACGAGCTCGTGGCGGCTTTCCGGGCGACTTTGGAAGAGGTGCTGGAAGCCGATGTCATTATCCACGTACGCGACATCGCCCATCCCGAAAGCGAAGCCCAGAAGCACGACGTCGAAGACGTCTTGAAGCAGCTGGGCGTCGAACGTGACGGCGAACGCCCGATGATCGAGGCCCTCAACAAGATAGACCTGCTGAGCGAAGAGGACGCGCAGGCCGTTTCTGCTGCTGCCGCCCGCACCCCCGACGAAGTGGCGCTGTCGGCGGTCACGGGCGAGGGGACTGGCGACCTCTTGGACATGATCGACGAAGAGCTGGCCCAACGCCGCCGTCCGCTCGATATCGCGGTGCCCCTGGAAGACGGCGAGACCATCGCCTGGCTTTACAGGCGCGGCGAGGTCTTGAACCGCAAGGACGACGAGCGCGAGGCGCGCTTTTCCGTTCTGCTCGATGCCGCCGACCGGGCGCGGCTGGAAAAACGCGGCATAGCCTCGCGGCCCGCCGCGGAATGACCATTCCCGACTCTGCCAAGGTTAGCGCCGGCGCGATCGCCGCCATGCGCGACGTGGCCGAGACCTACATCCTGCCGCGCTTTCGCAAGCTGGCCGAAGCCGACGTGCGCGCGAAGACGCATCCGAGCGATCTGGTCACCGTCGCCGATACCGAATGCGAAATCGAGCTCACCCGCACGCTTCCGGCCTTGCTGCCCGGCTCCTGTGTGATCGGCGAGGAAGCCGTGTCTGCGGACGCGACAATTTTGGAACGTCTCACCGGGACGCAGCCCGTGTGGATCGTCGATCCCATCGACGGCACCGCCAATTTCGTCAACGGCGTGGCGCGCTTTGCGGTCATGGTCGCCCTGGTGCACAATGGCAAGACCCTAATGGGCTGGATCCACGACCCGGTTGCCAACCGCACACTCTGGGCCGAGACGGGCGCCGGCGCCTGGCTCCAGGAACACTCGAGCACAGTGCGTGTTCACGTTCCTCAGCCCAAAAGCGATCAGCTGTCCGACCTCGCTGCCGGCCTCTATCACAAGGACATGGTCCATCTGAAAGGCCGCTTTGCCCGCATCGTCCGCCTGGGCAGTGCCGCCCACGACTACTGGTCGCTGACCGATGGGCGCATCGATGTGCTGTGTTTCAAGCGCTTAAAGCCCTGGGACCACGCCGCCGGGCTGCTGATTCATGCCGAAGCCGGCGGGTACAATTCCATGCTGTCGGGCGAGCCCTACTCGCCTGCAGCACGCGAACAAATCGGCGTTCTTTGTGCACCCCATCGGAAAATTTGGGACATGGTGGCCGCCGCCCACGTCGCCGGCGTCTGATATTAGCCTTTCGCCACCATTTCGCCGCACTGGCGGACCATATTTGCTGGGTCCGGGTTTCGATTTGTAGGCGCGAATTCCGGAAATGGGATGGACAAGATGAACCTCAAACTTCTCCTTGGTGTCATGGCGGTTGGCGCAGGCGGTACCGTCCTGCTGACGGCGTCAAATTCCCCAAAGAATGCCGCACCGGCGATAACCGCCGATGTTCCCGCGGCGGCGTTTGCCCCGCAACGGATCGAGACACCGGTGCAGGAGGCCGCGCTCGTCGTAACCCCCGCGCCAGCCCCGAGGGCTGCGTTCATCCCATCCCCAGCGCCGGCCGAGAGGCCGGTGGTGCGCGACGCAGCGCCCGCGCCCGTCTACTCACAGCCCGTCTACACACAGCCGGTCCACACACAGCCCGTCTACACCCAGGTTGCCCTCAACAGCTCGCCCGACCGGCCTTCGCCCACCGAGCAGCAGCTTGATGCCTTGCTGGCGCCCATCGCCCTTTACCCCGATCAACTGCTATCGCAGATCCTGATGGCGGCCACATATCCGCTTGATGTCATTGAAGCCGCACGGTGGTCAGAGCGTCCTGAGAACCAGGGTTTGCAGGGCGACCGTCTCAGCTATGCGCTCGAAGACATGGATTGGGACCCCAGCGTCAAGGCGCTGGTGGCCTTTCCCGACATTTTGAAGATGCTCAACCGTGATATCGACTGGATGGCCAAGCTGGGCGATGCCTTTGCCCTCGAAGAAGGCCATGTGATGGATGCGGTCCAGCGCCTGCGCCGTGAAGCCCGCGACGCCGATCGGCTGAACTCCGATGCCCGCCAGCGCGTCACCTTCGACGACGACCAAATCATAATCGAACCGGCCAACCCCGAAGTCATCTACGTGCTCTTCTACGATCCGCGCGTGGCTTACGGCCTATGGCCGTATCCCGACTATCCGCCGTTCTATATCCCGCCGCCGTTGGGCTACACCTACCAGCCCGGCATCTACTACAGCTACGTCTCGATCCGCCCGTTCTGGGGCTGGAGCCGGTGGGACTGGGGCCGTCGCCGCATCGATATCGTCGATCTGCAGCGCTACACCTACTACAATCGCGGCCGTGCGCCCGGCGGCGATCGCGGCGTCTGGCGCCACGAACCCGACCATCGCCGTGGGGTGCAGTATGGCGGAAAATTCCGCGGCGAATTTAACAATCGTCCACGCCCCGAAGAGCAGGTGCGCCTGCCGCGTCCAGATAGCGGCGGCGCGCGTGGCGGCAACCGCGACAATAATCGTGACGCCACCCGTGACAATAATCGTGACGCCACCCGTGACGCCACCCGCGACGATAGACGGGACAACAGCCAGGAGAACTTCCGCGGCGGTCCGCGCGAGAACGATAACTTCCGCACCCGCCGGCCGCAGAACGAGCTGCCGAACGTAGCCCCGCCGTTGCCGGCGACGGCCGCGCTGCCCAACATCAACGCCACCCCGCAACGGGCGCCGGAAGCTCAGGGCCGGGAGCAGTTCGATGATTTCCGTGCCCGCCGTCAGCGCCAGCCGGAGGTTGACCAACAGCCGGGCCAGCAGGAGCAGCGTAACCGGGGCGATGCCCGTGGTGATGGCGGTGGCCGCCCGCGCCAGTTCCAGCAGGACAGCAGCATCGGCGCGCCGCCGGTCAGCAATGCGCCGCAGACCGACCGTCCCTTCCGCGGCGGCAGCATCCAGGACCGCCCGCTGACCAACATTCAGCCAGTCCCGCAGCCCCAGGCGGTACCGCAGCCGCAGATCCCGCAACCCCAGGCGCAGCAGCAGTTCCGTGAAAACTTCCGGGCCCGCGATAATGGCCAGGACCGGGGCCAGCCGCAGAATTTCCGTGCCCCGCGTCCGGCGCCAGAGCCGGCGGCGGTCGCGCCGCCAGCCGCTGCGCCCGACCCGGCGGCTCAGGCTCAGCCGCAGCCGCAGCAGGACCAGCCGGAGAACTTCCGCCGCCGTCGCCGCGATCAGTAATTACTGCTTTTCTTCGGGTTCGACGTTGACGCCGCTGCCGGCGTAGGCGGGGATACCGGTCCTCGGATCGACTGCCAGCTTGGCGACGAAATGAGGTGGCGGGTCGGTTAGGTTGCGCCGCCGCCAGTCGTACATGGTAAAGCCCGGCGCCGTAGAGGCGCGCACGAATTGGGCATTTTGTGCCGTGACCTGGGCATCGGTGACAATGCGCAAAAGGCCCTGGGACTTGATCCCGACCTCGGCAAAGTTCTTGGCATAGGTGGCGGCCCGGCCCGAGCCATTGACCTCGACGTTGCCCGCCTTGGTGGTCAGGATGCGAAAGATCGGCTCCTGGCGCGAAACGAAGGTCACCATCTGGTGATTGGCGCCGAAGCGCCCCTCTTTCTGATAGCGCACGCGGTAGCGACCGCGTCCCAGGCCGACAACTTCTTTGAATCCATCATCGCGTTTGAGCTGCTCGAGGAACATGCGGTCGTTTTCCTTGGCATGTTCTTCGTCGATGGTGCCGCGCACGATCTCGCCGTACAGCGGGGCATAAATCAGGATGCCGATGAAGGTGATTCCGTAGCTGCCGTCCTTGGTCAGGCGCACTTCGCATTCGTACTGGTCGGGCACAAAGCAGCTGGTCAGGAAGGCCAAGCACAACACGCTTGCCACCCAGCCGCGCAGGCAGTGGTCAAGGGCGGGCAGGGCGCGTTTCATCCGCGACATGGGTGAGCCGTATTCATTCATTTATCAGCAGCTTAGATTCCCAGCTTATAATATTACCTTAAGCGCCGCGTTCTTCGTTTTTGGCCTGGACCCAAAGCTTTTCCATCTCTTCGAGGCTGGCGTCGCTGGGCCCGCGGCCCTCGCCGGCCAGCAGGGCTTCCACGCGCCTGAAGCGGCGGTCGAATTTGAGATTAGTGCCGCGCAGCGCCATTCCAGGATCGATGCCCGCCTTGCGCGCGAGGTTGACACAGGCAAACAAGAGATCGCCCACTTCATCGGTAAGGGCGGCGGCATTTCCGGGCTTTTCGAATTCGGCGGCGACCTCATCCAGCTCCTCGCGGATCTTGCCCAGGACGTCCTTGGCTTCGGTCCAGTCGAAGCCGACCCGGGCGGCGCGCTTTTGCAGCTTTTCAGCCTGTTTCATGGCCGGCAATCCAGCGGGAATGTTGTCCAGCACACTGGGCAAAACTCCGGCGGCAGCCCCTTTGTCACGGCGTTCGGCGGCCTTGATGTTCTCCCACGACACGGTCTGTTCGTCGGCATCCTTGACCTTGGCATCGCCGAAAACATGGGGGTGGCGGCGGATCATCTTGTCGCAGATACCCCGCACCACGTCGGGGAAGGCAAACAGCCCGGCCTCCTCAGCCATGCGGGCATGGAACACGACCTGCAGCAACAGGTCGCCCAACTCGTCCTCCAGGGCCGGCATATCCCCGCGCGCAATGGCATCGGCGACCTCATAGGCCTCTTCGATGGTATAGGGCGCGATGGACGCGAAGTTTTGGGTGACATCCCAGGGGCAGCCCGTCTGGGGGTCGCGCAGGCGCCTCATCACAGCCAATAAGTCTTCGATTTGGGCGGAGGGTTTGGCGGGGGAGGACGTCATTTCTACCCTGAAGGAAAAGGAGTGCCGTTTCGGGTGCGGCATATGCTAAACGGCTGGGAGCGCGCCCGCCACCGTAGATACTGTGATCAAAGTAGCTCCTTGAAAACCAAGACCAAAATCTTCATCGCGGCGACGGCGTCGCGCATCGTCCGTGCCCTGCGCCGGCTGTTGGGCAAGGGACCCATCGCCCACGTCGCGCGCGGTGGCGTCAACTGGCGCCTGGACCTGACCGAGGGCATCGACTTCTCGATCTACCTCCTGGGCGCCTTCGAGCCCATCACGGTCGCCGCCTGTTCTCGGCTGATCAAGCCCGGCGACACCGTGCTCGATATCGGCGCGAACATCGGTGCCCTCGCGCTGCCCATGGCGCGCATGACGGGGTCCGCCGGTATGGTCTATTGCTTCGAGCCCACGGACTACGCCTTCAACAAGCTCACCACGAACCTCGCGCTGAACCCGGATCTCGCCGCCCGCGTGGTGGCCTCGCAGACCATGCTCACCGACAGCCAGCAGGCGGTAGTCGAGCCGATCTACTCCAGTTGGCCGCTGGACAGCACCAAACCCCTGCACGACCTCCACATGGGCGCGGCGGAATCCACCACCGGCGCGCAGCCCCTGCGGCTCGACGACTACCTGGCGACCCAGAACGTGACCCACGTCGACTTCATCAAGATGGATGTGGACGGCTTCGAATGCCATGTGCTGGGCGGTGCCTGGAAGACTCTCGCCGCGCACAAGCCGGTCATCCTGATGGAGCTGGCCCCTTATTGCCTGACCGAGCGCAAGCGCTCCCTTGCTGAGTTGCTGGGCATTCTCAGCGACGCCGGGTACCGCCTCTACCACCTCGATGGCATGAGTCCGGTTACCGACGAGACCAACCGGCTGATCGACCCCATAGCCGATGGAGCCAGCGTTAACGTGATCGCCCGCGCCCGCGGATAGGTTTTGGCGTTTATTCCCTCCTTCGCAAAAAATATAGCGCCTCCGCCCGTGCCATAAAATTCGTATACTTCCCTGGGGATTGAACAAACGGGGAAGGGGCGATTATGACCAAATCAAAACTGTTGCTGAGCACGGCGGCCGTCGTGCTGCTGAGCGCGAACGCGGCCAACGCCGGCACGCTGTATATCTCGAACCTCAGCGGGGCCAACGAGAACCCGCCGACCACATCAACAGCCACGGGCACGGGCTTTGTGATTCTCAATGACGCCGAGACCTCGGCGACGGTCTATGCCACCCACAACGTCGGCCCGACGCTGAGCGGCGGACACATCCACCGGGGCGGGGCCGGTATCAATGGTCCGATCATTCTCCCATTCACCGTACCGACCAGCCCGGTGGGGCCCCTGGTCTGGGCGATTCCGGCGGCTGATGTCACCAACCTCAAGACGCTCGGCCTCTACATGAACTTTCACACCACCACCAATCCGGGCGGCGCCATCCGCGGCCAGCTGGTGCGCTTCCGCTACACGGCATCCGCGCTCACGGACACCCAGATGGCGGTGGCCAATGCACTCGATATTTCCGCCGGCTTCACCAGCGACCTTGATGGCCTGCTGATGTCGGGGGCCACACAAACCGCCGCCACCCGCGCCGCCGAACTCGATGACCTGTCGGGCCGCACCCTTTACGCCCAAACGCGCCAGACGCTCGAGACCATGGGTAGCTTTGAAGACAGCATCTTCATGCACGCCGAGGAAGACAGCTCAGCACCCGGCGCCTTCGCTGCCTTTGCCAAGGGCGGGCAGTCCTTCGGCAAACGTGAGACCTCGGTCGATCAGGCCGGGGCGAAAACCACGCGGCCCTTCCTGATGGCGGGCCTCGCCTATGGCCTGATGGAGAAGGTGAACCTCGGTATCGCCGTTGGTTATGCGGACGGTGAGGATGAGTTCCGAGGTGGGCTCGGCCATACGGATGTAAAAACCACATCGGCCCACGCCTACATCACCAGCTCCAGCGACATTCTGACGCTGACGGTGGCGGGTGCCTACGGCTGGAACAAGATTGACACCACGCGCGTCATGTCGACCATCTCGCGCACCGCGACCTCGGCGCACAACGGCGAGGCCTGGTCCATCGGCGCTAAAATCTTCATGCCGTTCCATCTGCAAAACGGCATCACCGTTGCGCCCTATGGCTTGGTCGATTCGCAGCACGCCATGGTCAAGGCCTACACCGAAACCGGCGCGGGCTCCGCGGGCCTGGTGGTGCCCGAGCACAGCGATCAGGATGCGGCGGCGGAAGCGGGCGCGGCCGTGTCGGCGCCGTTGGGTGCCTTGTTCGTGGCGCGGATCCAAGGCGGCTGGCGTTACGCGCTGGCCCCGGGCCGCGATTATATTTCGACTGCATTGGCGGGCTCGCCGGGGGCGACTTTCCAGACGGCGATCCTTGGGCCGAGCAATAGTGCCGCGCACCTGGCAGGCAGTGTCTCGACCGACTTCAACCAGCAACTCTACGCGTCTGTGGGATATCACGGCTACATCTCAAGCCGGACGAGCATCCACGCGCTGGAAGCCCGCCTGACGCTGAAGTTCTAGACAGCTGCGATTCGCATTAAGGCGCGCGTGCAGCTCTGCTGCATTGCGCGCACACCGTGGGTACTGGTTTCGCATTGGTTGAATGAGGCGCGCCGCCCTGCAAGGAGCAGGGCGCAAATGCGGGCGCTTTTGATTAAAGCGCTGTTGTCCCGGCAATGTTCACTAGGGCTAAAAATGTTTTGCCGTAACATCTCTCGATGGGAAAGGGGCTCCGGGCAAGGACGCCTCGTCTCTGGCTCAAAATACTTTGAGCGCCGCGCGCTCCAACGGAATTGGGGAGACTCCGTCATGGTCGAGATATCGCATACCGCGTCGCCTATCGAGACTATGGAAAAATACTATCTCCTGGCCACGACATTGCGCCAGAGCGGGATCGCCCAAGAAGACCTGGGCAAGCTGGAGAAGATCTGGCTGCAGCGCCGCGATATTCCATCGCAGGTCTACCACTATGCCTATGCGGCCTTCATCGCTGGGTTCACGGGCGAGCCTATGCCTGAGGTCGAGCCTCTGCGTCAGGCATCGTAAGACTGGACCATCGACGCCGGTGATTTGTCCATGGCAAGGTGTGCGCCTCTTGTGAGGGGACACACACATGGATCTCGGACTTTCCGGCAAAGTCGTTCTCATCTCTGGCGGCAGCAAGGGCATTGGATTGGCCTGCGCCGAAGCCTTCAAGGCCGAGGGGGCTCGTATCGCCATCACCTCTCGCGACCCGGCCAACATCGCCGAGGCGCAAAAGAAGCTGGGACAGGTCCTGGCGATCCCTGCCGATCTCATCGACGCCGCTCAAGCCGCCAAAGTCTTTGAGACCGTCGAGCGTGAACTGGGCGCTATCGATGTGCTGGTGAACAGCGCGGGTGCTGCCAAGCGCACTGCGCCCACCGACCTGACGCCCGCCGCCTGGCGCGCCGCCATGGACGCCAAATACTTCACCGCCATGAACCTGATCGATCCAACGATTAAAGCCATGGCCGCGCGCGGCAAGGGTGTGATTGTCACGGTCATCGGCAACGGCGGGAAAAGCGCGAGCCCGGTGCATATTCCGGGCGGGGCTGCCAATGCCGCGCTGATGTTGGCGACGGCGGGACTTGCGGCGGCTTATGCCGCGCAGGGCCTGCGTGTTGTGGGCGTCAGTCCGGGACTGACCAACACCAATCGCGTCGCCGAAGGCATGAAGGCCAGCGCCAAGCTCGATGCCATCACGCCGGAAGAAGCGCTCAGGCGCGCCATCACCAAAATCCCCGCTGGTCGCATCGCCGAGCCCGAAGAGATCGCCGCGGCGGTGGTGTTCCTGGCCTCGGACAAAGCCAGCTACGTCACCGGCGTTACGCTGACCATGGATGGCGCGGCCAATCCAAGTGTCGTGTGAGGAAGGGACTTTGGGGACCTAGGTCCTCGGGATAAGAACCCGAGGACACCAATTTTTCTAAGCTCGCTTCGCGCGCAAAGAAAAATTGGGTGGCTCCGGCGACAGGACTCGAACCTGTAACCCCGCGGTTAACAGCCGCGTGCTCTACCATTGAGCTACGCCGGAACAGCGCATATGTGGAGGCCGAGGCCGGAATCGAACCGACGTACGCGGATTTGCAATCCGCTGCATGGCCACTCTGCCACTCGGCCCGCCGCCCCACAATGCACCGGTAAGTGCATGATCAGACCTTGGCTTCGCCTTTCGCCCCTTTAGCCTGGCAACACGTTGCCCCGGGGCGGAAGGCACGGTTATATAGAAGGGCCTCCGAGGGCGGTCAAGGCAATGGTTTTGCGCGCCGATCGGAACCTGCGCGGCGTTGTGAATTCGGCGCCGACCGCGTATAAGCAGCGCGAGATAACTGCTTACCTTTACGGCTCTTTCTTTGGGGGATTAGTCATGGATTTCGCCGCCGCCCGCCGCAAAATGGTGGCCAGCCAGATCCGCACCAGCGAGGTCACCGACCCGATCGTGGTCGAGGCCATGGGTGCTGTGCCGCGCGAATTGTTCCTGCCGCTGGCCAATCGTCCCTTCGCCTATGTCGATGAGGACATTGCGCTGGGCAAGGGCCGTTACCTAATGGAAGCCGCCGTGCTGGCCAAGCTGTTGCAGCTGGCCGACCTGCAAACCACCGACAGCGCCCTGGTCGTTGGCGCCGGTTATGGCTATTCCGCTGCGGTTTTGGCGCGTCTGGTGCGCTCGGTCACGGCCCTTGAAAGCGACGCCGCCTTCGCCGACCAGGCCGCCAAGGTGCTGGCCGAGGTGGCGCCGGGCCAGGTGAATGTGGTCAAGGGCGACCTCAAGCCGGGTTGGCCCGCCAACTCACCTTATGATCTGATTCTGGTCGACGGCGCGGTCAGCAGCCTGCCCGTGCAGTATAAACCCCAGCTGGCCGACGGCGGCCGTCTGGTGTGCATCGTGCGCGATGGCCCCGTGGGCCGGGCGACGCTGGTGGAGCGTTCGGGCGATTCTTATGGCTCCCGCGAGGAATTCGACGCTATGACGCCGATCCTGCTCGGTTTCGAGAAACAGCCCAAATTTGTATTCTAACGCGGCCAGTTAATAGCCGGCTATTTATTCCCCGTGCAGGGCAACCGGCACGGGGGTTTTTGCGTGTGGCGCCCGGAAGCGGCGCCCTTACATATAATTTAATTTGCGAAATATATTGGTTCGGAAATATTCTCCTGCTAGGTCCTGCTCCCGCGTGATCGGAGAACCATGAGTGGCGATTTCGCGCGCGCCCCTTAAGTGGGAGCGGCAAGTGGCTGTAGCGAAGCTGATTTTCACGTCAACGAAATTGTAAGAAAACTGAGCTATTGCAATCTGCTAGATAAATCCGGTGGCGTTCCAGATAGGCATCGGATAGAGCTATGCGCCCGACGGAAGGGACGTCCGGCGGGATAAAGTTTCTTAGTGTGGGCTTGATAAAAAGCTGATCGACGGGGTTGTTATGACACGCAGCGAGAAACAAACCGCGGTACGTCCGGCGCATAGATCGCGCGCCAAATACTGGCTTATGGGCGGTGCCGCGCTTCTGCTTCCCGTTATCTCGCAGCCGGCATCGGCCGACACGCTGCTCGACGCCATGACCATGGCTTATGAAGCCAATCCCAATCTGCTGGCCGCGCGGTCCCAGTTGCGCGCCGTCGATGAAAACGTGCCGCTGGCGCTGTCGGGCTGGCGCCCGACCCTGACGGTCAACGGCAACCTGACCAACAACCGCACCGACAACACCGTGGTGTCGGGCGGCGGCGTCGGGCAGGTCGTGACCGGTGGTATTACCAAACGCTTCCAGAAAACCGCCCAGGCGCAGTTCACCCAGCCGGTGTTCCGCGGCTTTAAAACCTGGGCCGGCACCGCCCAGGCCAAGAATCAGGTCTATGCCCAGCGCGCCCGTCTGCAGGCCACCGAAGGCGCGGTCTTGCTGTCCGTGGCCACGGCTTATTTCGACGTTCTACAAAACCAGGCCGTCGTCGAGCTCAACATGAATAACGTCCAGGTGCTCAACCGCCAGCTCGAAGCGACCCAAGACCGGTTTCGTGTCGGCGAACTGACACGCACCGACGTCGCCCAGGCCGAAGCCAGCCTGGCCGGCGCCAAGGCTTCGCTTGTGCAGGCCGAAGGCAATCTGCAGCAGGCCCGTTCGGCCTATACCAATGTCGTCGGCAAGGCGCCTGAAAACCTGGCCACCCCGGCGCTACCGGCGAATATCCCGGGGACCTTCGATGCGGTGGAGAACGCCGCCATCAACAACAACCCCAATTACATCGCCGCTGACTTCACCGCCAAGGCCGCTGACGAAAACGTCACGGTGGTGCAGGGCGATCTGCTGCCGTCGTTGAATCTGGTCGGCACTTATACGCGCGGCTGGAACACGGTCGCCGACCAGTCCAAGAGCGAGGCGGTTGTCGCCCAGGCTCAGGTGGTGGTGCCGATTTATCAGCAGGGCGCGGAATATTCGCGTCTGCGCCAGGCCAAGCACACGGCCGGTCAGCAGCGCTATTCGGCCGATCAGGCGCGCCTCGATGCGCGCAACTCGGCCACCCAGGCCTGGGAAACTTTCCAGGCCACCGGCGCCAGCATCAAGTCGTTCCAGGCACAGATCTCGGCCAACGAAATCGCCCTTGAAGGCACCCAGCGTGAAGCCGAGGTCGGCTCGCGCACCGTGCTCGACGTGCTCAATGCCGAACAGGTTTTGCTGGTTTCGCGCGTCAGTTTGGTGCGTGCCCAGCACGACCAGTTTGTCGCTGCCCACCAGCTGTTGTCGGCCATCGGACTGCTGACGGGGCAGGGTGTGGGCGTGTCGGGTCCGATTTACGACCCCATCGCGCATTATAACGATGTCGAGCTGCAGGCCTTTGGCGGCGGCGTTGACCTTGTAAAACCGGCCGCAACTACGCCGTCTGCCCCGGCTGCCAAGTAACCCGTAACCGGCGAGAGCCGTGACTGCATTTCGGGTCAATTTGGGGGGTGCCTCCCAAATTGTTGTCCTTGTTATAGAATTCTTTAACACTTAGGTTTAGGTTAGCATCAAATCCCGGCAAAAAGCCGATGGGGAGTGCTGCAAACGTGAGTGCGGAAGGCCAACAAGAACCTTCGATGGAGGACATTCTCGCCTCCATTCGAAAGATCCTTTCAGAAGACGATGGCGAGGCTGCAAAGCCTGAGCCGGCTAAAGCCGCGCCTCCGCCTCCACCACCACCCCCTCCGCCGCCGCCGCCACCCCCGCCTCCTGAGCCGGAGCCGATGATCATGGCCGAGCCGGAGCCGGAACCCGAGCCGATGATGCTCGAGCCGGAGCCCGAAGAGCCCGTGGCCTCGATTTTCGATCCCGAACCCGAAGAAGAGCCGGTGTTCAATCCCGAGCCCGATATGCCGCTCGAGCTGACCGGTTCGATGATGGTCGATGAACAGCCGCACCAGCATTACGACGAGCCGGAGCAGCACCCGTCCTTCAACGAGATGCCCCATTACGAGCCCCAATACGGCGAACACCTGGTCTCCGACCCGGTCGCGGCCGCTTCGGGCGCTTCCATTGCCCAGCTGGCCCAGGCTGTCGCCCGCGAACGCGCGGTGGCGCTCGGCAACCACGGCCTGACCTTGGAACAGTTGGTGCGCGAGATCTGCACCCCGATCCTGAAACATTGGCTCGACAGCAATCTGCCTTATATGGTCGAGCGTATCGTGAAGCAGGAAATCGAACGCATCGTCACGCGGTCTGACCGGACCTAAAAAACCGGAATTTCCAGTTTTTAAGGCCCGCCCGATCGGCGGGCCTTTTGCTTTTCGGGTTAAGGCGATTTTAGGATAGCTCCGATAGGGTGGGCGACAATTCCCCTCTAGACTGATGCCGTCGGGGGCAGGTTTGTGAATGATACCCACACTTCGCCACTTCGTGATCGACCAGCCGCATGAAGAGGCCAAAGCCCTCTTCAAAGCCTCCGTGCATTCGATTTCGCTGTCGATCTCCAGCTACTGCAACCGGCAATGCTCCTATTGCCCCAACAGCATTGCTGACCGGAAGTCGCATCGAAACTTCATGAGTGACGATCTGTTTTTCAGCATCATGCGGCAGCTGACATCGGTCGGCTACGACGGCAGGATCCACCTGCATCGCTATAACGAGCCGCTGGCCGATAAGGACTACGCGCTGTCGCGTATCCGCGATGTGCGGGTGTTTTTGCCCAAGGCCGAAATTTCGATCTACACCAACGGCGACTACCTCGACCGCCCATACTTCGACGAACTGGCGCGCCTCGGCGTGTACAGCATTGCCGCGACGGTTCATGCAGGCGCCGCCGGCAAGACTGATTTCGCCTCCGTGAATGCTGAATTGGATCGCCGTATCGACGAGCTGGGCCTTGCCTTCAAGACATTCGAAGAAGGTCCTGGATTTCGTGTTGTGACCGGAACCCACAGCCGGGGCACGCATATCACCTACAACGCGCACGATTTCCTGCGCGGGTCCGAAAAAGGGAACGCCTGGGCCTTGGATCGCGGCGGCGTCCTCGATATTCCGAAGACCTATGTGCGCACGAGGCCGTGTTTCGTGCAATTCCTGGAGATGGAGATCGAATGGGACGGCAAGCTATTGCCGTGCTGCCAGATCCACAACGATGCCTTTTCCCACGACGACTACGTTCTCGGCACGTTGACGCCGGACACCGATCTATTCCGCGCTTGGACGAACGCCAACTACGTGGATTGGCGCATAAAGATGTCGGCGGATGAGCGCAAGGATAAGCCATGCACCACCTGCTCCTACGGTATGATCTACGCCGACGGGGATGACACCAATGCGCATTTACAGCATGCGCGTGCGCTGTTGCTTCAGCTCAACGCGAAACGCCGTGATGCCGCGCTTGCCCCGGGCGCCTAGACGTTGCCTGCTGTGCGTTGATCGGAAAAACTCATTATAAAACAATAGTATACGCCTGGCGTCCCCGCGCAGGCGTATCTCCGGCCGACGGGGCCCGGCCTGGGTTGCGCTGAGGCGTCCAGGGGGTTAAATCCTTGGCCCCCCGACAAGTTCAAGCGGCGCCTCATAAATGTCTGAAAACGCAACGCTCCCCCAGGACAAGATGGCTCTGGATAAAACCTACACTCCGAGCGAGGTGGAGGAGGCGCTGTACGCGCGCTGGGAACAGGCCGGCGATTTCGCCGCCGACCCTAAATCCAAGGCCGAGCCCTATACCATCATGATGCCGCCGCCCAATGTGACGGGCAGCCTGCACATTGGCCACGCGTTGACCTTCACGCTGCAGGACACGCTGATCCGCTATCACCGCATGATCGGCAAGGATGCGCTGTGGCAGCCCGGCACCGACCACGCCGGCATCGCGACGCAGATGGTGGTCGAGCGCCAGCTGGCTGAATCGGGCCTGAACCGCCGCGACATGGGCCGCGAAGCCTTCCTGAAACGCGTCTGGTCGTGGAAAGAACAGTCGGGCGGGGTCATCACGCACCAGCTGCGCCGCTTAGGCGCTTCGCCCGATTGGAAGCGTGAACGCTTTACCATGGACGAGGGCCTGTCCCGCGCCGTGACGAAAGTGTTCGTCGAGTTGTACCGCCAGAAAGTGATCTACCGCGACAAGCGTCTCGTCAACTGGGACCCGAAGTTGCACACCGCCATATCCGATCTCGAAGTCGAGAGCCGCGAGACCAAAGGTAAGATGTGGTACTTCAAGTACCCCGTCGAAGGTGAGACGGATGTGTTTCTCACCGTCGGCACGACGCGCCCGGAAACGATGCTCGGCGACACCGGCGTGGCCGTGCATCCCGATGACGAGCGTTACAAGCATCTCGTCGGCAAATACGTCGTGCTGCCCATCGTCGGGCGGCGCATCCTCATCGTTGCCGACGACTACGCGGACCCTGAGAAGGGCACCGGCGCGGTCAAGATCACGCCCGCCCACGACTTCAACGACTTCGCCGTCGGCAAGCGTCACAAGCTGCAGATGATCAATATTTTTGATCAAGACGCGAAGCTGAACGACAACGCGCCCGAGAAATTCCGCGGCCTCGACCGCTTCAAGGTGCGCGATCAGATCGTCGCCGAAATGGAAGCCCTCGGTCTGCTCGAGAAGGTCGAAGCCAACGCCATGACGGTACCCTATGGTGACCGCTCCGGTGTAGTCATCGAGCCGTGGCTAACGGACCAATGGTACTGCGATGCCCACACCCTCGCGCAGCCCTGCATCAAGGCTGTTGAAGATGGGCGCACGCGCTTCGTGCCCAAGAACTGGGAGAACACCTATTTCGAATGGATGCGCAACATCCAGCCCTGGTGCATTTCGCGCCAGCTGTGGTGGGGGCACCAGATCCCGGCCTGGTACGGGCCGGACAAACATGCGTTCGTGGCGTACGACGAAGCCGAAGCCTTGGCCCAAGCCAAGCAGTATTACGGCAAGGACGTCGAACTAAAGCGTGACGAAGACGTGCTCGACACCTGGTTCTCGTCGGCGCTGTGGCCGTTCTCGACGCTGGGCTGGCCCGACAAAACACCGGAACTCGCGCGCTACTATCCTGGCGACGTGCTCGTCACTGGCTTCGACATCATCTTCTTCTGGGTCGCCCGCATGATGATGATGGGCATGCACTTCATGGGCGACGTACCGTTCCGCGACGTCTACATCCACGCCCTGGTCCGCGACGAGAAGGGCCAGAAGATGTCCAAATCCAAGGGCAACGTCATGGACCCTCTGGACCTGTGCAACGTTTACGGCACCGACGCCGTGCGGTTCACGCTGACGGCCATGGCCGCCCAGGGCCGCGACATCAAGCTGGCCGAGACGCGCATCGCCGGTTACCGCAACTTCGTCACCAAGATTTGGAACGCGGCGCGTTTCTCGCAGATGAACGAATGCAAGATCGTGCCCGGCTTCGATCCGCGCACGGTCAAGACCACGCTTAACAAGTGGATCGTCGCCAAAACCGTCGAAGCCGCCGCCAGCGTCGCCGAAGCCATCGAAGCTTATCGCTTCAACGACGCGGCCAACGCGCTCTACAAATTCACCTGGGGCCAGTTCTGCGACTGGTATCTGGAATTCGCCAAGCCTGTGTTCCAGGGAACGGATGAGGCCGCCAAAGCCGAAACCCGCGCCGCGACCGCCTGGGTCATCGACCAGATCCTGCTCATCGGGCAGCCGATGATTCCGTTCGTCACGGAAACCCTGTGGGAGAAATTGGCCGAAGCCGCCGGCATCACGCGCCCCGGCGTGCTGATGAAGCAGGCCTGGCCCAAGTACGAGATCGCCACGTCGCCCGAGTCCGAAGCCGAGATGGACTGGGTAGTGAATGTCATTTCCGAAATCCGCTCGGTGCGCACCGAAATGAACGTGCCGGCAAGCTTGCAGATGGCGGCGACCCTGAAGGGCGGCAGCGCAACGGCCAAGGCGCGCCTAGCGACGCACAACGCGCTCATTTGCGCCAACGCGCGGCTGGCCTCCATCGTCGCCGACGAAACCGCCACGCCCAATGCGGCGCAAGTCGTCGTGGGCGAGGGCACGGTGCTGTTGCCGTTGGCCGGCGTCATCGATCTGTCCAAGGAAGCTGATCGCCTGAAGAAGGAGATCGCCAAGAAGGACAGCGACATCGCCAACGACGACAAGAAGCTGACCAACGAAGCTTTCATCGCCAAGGCCCCGCCCGAAGTGGTGGACGAAATCCGCGAACGCCGCGCCGCCGCCGAAAGTGCACGCGCGAAAATGAGTGAAGCCCTGTCGCGCATCAGCGCAGCCTAGAAAGGACCGCCGCGCATCAGCGCGGCCTAGCAAGGAACACCCCATGCTCGACGACGGAACCAAGCCGCAGAAGTTCGACAAGTCCAAGCTGCCCAGCCGTCACATCACGGAAGGGCCGACGAAGGCGCCGCACCGCGCCATGCATTACGCCATGGGCCTGACGGAAGAAGAGTTGCATCAGCCCATGGTCGGCGTTGCGACCTGTTGGAACGAAGCGGCCCCCTGCAACATCGACCTGGGCCGGCAGGCGCAGATCGTGAAAGAGGGTGTTCGTGCGGGCGGCGGCACGCCGCGCGAGTTCACCACCATCACCGTCACCGACGGCATCGCCATGGGCCACGAGGGCATGAAGAGCTCACTGGCGTCGCGCGACTGGATCGCCGACACGGTAGAGCTGACCATGCGCGGTCACAGCTACGATGCCATGGTAGGAATGGCCGGCTGCGACAAGTCGCTGCCCGGCATGATGATGGCGATGCTGCGTCTCAACGTGCCGTCGGTGTTCCTCTACGGCGGCGCCATCCTGCCCGGACACTTCCACGGCAAGGACGTGACCATTGTTGACGTCTTCGAAGGCGTCGGCCAGCACGCCGCCGGCAACATGAGCGACAAGGACCTGCACGAGCTCGAATGCGTGGCCTGTCCATCGGCGGGCGCCTGCGGTGGCCAGTTTACCGCCAACACCATGGCGACAGTCAGCGAAGCCATGGGCCTCGCGCTGCCGCTGTCGGCCAGTATCCCGACAACCTTCACCGAAGCGCGCAATCATTATGCCAAGGCTGCTGGCCGCGCTGTGATGGACTTGCTGGCCCTCAACCTGCGTCCGCGCGACATCGCCACGCGCAAGGCTTTCGAGAATGCTGCCATGGTCGTCGCGGCCTCGGGCGGTTCCACCAACGCCGGCCTGCATCTGCCGGCCATGGCCCACGAAGCCGGAATCAAATTCGATCTCGACGACGTCTGCGCCATCTTCAAGAAGACGCCCTACATCGGCGACATGAAGCCGGGCGGGCGTTACGTGGCGGCCGATCTGTACAAGGTCGGCGGCATCCCCATCCTCATCAAGGCGCTGTTGGACGGCGGCTATCTGCACGGTGATTGCATCACCGTCACCGGCAAGACGCTGGAAGAGAACATGAAGGACGTGGTGTTCCCGACAGACCAGGACGTTGTGCGTCCGGTCTCAAACGCTATGTCGCCCACGGGCGGCGTCGCGGGGCTCAAGGGCTCGCTCGCTCCTAACGGCGCCATCGTGAAGGTCGCCGGCCTCAAGGTGAAGAAGTTCCGCGGCCCGGCCTTGTGCTTTGATACCGAAGACGCGGCCTTCGCCGCCGTGCAGGACCGCAAGTACAAAGAAGGCGATGTCATCATCATCCGCTACGAGGGCCCCAAGGGCGGCCCCGGCATGCGCGAAATGCTGGCGACTACCGGCGCGCTCTCTGGCCAGGGCATGGGCGATAAAGTCGCACTCATCACCGACGGACGTTTCTCGGGCGGCACGCGCGGCCTCTGCGTCGGCCACGTCGGCCCGGAAGCGGCTGTGGGCGGACCCATCGCGCTGGTGAAGGACGGCGATATAATCACCATCGACACCGACGCTGGCACCATGGACCTCGAAGTATCAAAAGAGGAAATGGACCGCCGCCGCACCGCCTGGAAACCGCGCATGACCAACTATCAGTCGGGCGTGTTGTGGAAGTACGCGCAGCTGGTGGGCGAAGCCTGCAACGGCGCGGTCACGCACCCCGGTGCTGCGGCAGAGACCCACATGTACGCCGATATCTGAAGCGATTACCGCCGCGTGGTGGACGTCGCCTTCTCGTTGAGGGCGAGGGCCAGCGGCGGAATCGGCACATAGGCCTGCAACTGCCGGTACAGCGTATTGGTCAGCAGGTCGATGGTCATGCAGGTAAACGTATCCGTTCCAAACTTCGGCTTGTTCGCGGAGATGAGGACGGAGCGGTTGTCCCGGGGGAACAGCCCCGCGAGGGCCGCAGCCCCGCGCGGCGACACTAGGTAGGCACAAAGCCCGAAGGCGTTGTTGAGACGCGCGGCGGCCACGTCACTCGAATCCTGCGCGAACATTTCCAGGGCTTCGGGGGTCGGGCTTTCGCCGGCCATAAAACCGCTGACGCGCGAGCCATCGGGGGCGGCGAAGTCCAAAACCGCGTCGGTGTTGTAGCCGAGCAGGATGACGTCCCAGTCTTTCAATGACGTCAAAAGCCCGTCGATTTTCACGGCGATGTCGTGGCGGCAGTGCACATCGTCTTCGAAGATCAGGAAATTGGTCTGGCTCTGGACTGCGCGCTGCCACAGCGCAAGGTGCGACGCCGCGCAGCCGATGGCGCCCGCCGTGTAGTGCTGGGCGCTGTCCGCGATCCACCCCGTGGATACAGCTTCGGCCCTGCTCAGCGCGCGGCCGTCAACGGCGTCGAACCTCTCAAAGCGTAAACTTGTCGCGGCATTGCGCTCTAAAAAGCGCGCGTGTTTATCCGCCGCCCGGGCAAGGCTGATGACAAAGGTTTGATAGGCGGTGCGCATGCGCCGTTGCGGCAATGATAATTGTACCTGGTACAATTATCCCTTACGCCGACCTCCCCACAAGGGGGAGGTCGAAGATAAGCCTCACGCGAATTTCAGCTGCAGCTTGCCATACACATTGCTCTCGTACTGCGAGACGATGCCCTTGGGCACGTTGTCGATGCCTTCGACCACGGTGTTGACGGGCTTCAGCCGGCCGGTGTTGATCAGCTGCGACAGATAATTCTCCGCCTCGATGCGGTCCTGGTAGTGGGCCTGCACCTGCCAGGCTTCCAGCTTGATGTTGCGCTCCTGAATGATCTTGAACACGGAATCGGTCATGCCGAAGATGCGCCCGGTCTGCTGCGCGGTGGTGCCCGGCTTGTCGTCGTAGAAGGCCGCCGAGGTGCCGTAAGACAGATAGCGGCTGTTGGGTTTCATCAATTTGGCGATGCTTTCCGACAAGGGCCCGCCGACGCCGTCCGAGTACACATCGATGCCGTCGGGGAAGGCGGCTTTCAGCTGCGCGTCCAGATCCGCGGCGCGGTAATCGAGCGCCTTGTTGATGCCGAGCGTATCGGTCACCCACTTGGCGCGCTCGGGCCCGCCGCCGAAGCCGACGACGTAACTGCCCTTGGCCTTGGCGATCTGCGCGACCATGGCGCCCACCGATCCCGTCGTGCCGGCCACGGCGACTTTGTCCGATGGCATCAGCGGCCCGCATTCGCGCAAGCCAAAGTAGGCCGTGGTGCCTGACGTGCCAAACACATCCATCAGTACTTCCGGCGTGTGCATTTTCAGCATCACCGGGCGGAAAACGTAGCTCCACGGCGAGTTAGTTCCGTTCAGCTCCTTCACCAGCTCGCTGGGCGGCACATAGCCAACTTGAGGCCCATCATTGCTGCTGATGGCCTGATGGCTCTGCCAGCCGGCGAGGCAGGCAATGATGTCGCCTTCCTTGAAGGTGCGGTCGCGCGACTGCAGCACCTCGGCGCAGCCGTAGTTGTACATGTCGGTGTCGCCGACTTTGGTTGATCCCTTGGGTCCCATGCGGCTGCGCACGCCGGAGTGGATATTGATGACCTTAACCTTGATCAGCGTCTGCCCCTGCTGGATCTGCGGCATGGGCAGCTCGAGCATCTTGAAATGCTCGGTCGTGATCTTGTTGTCGGTGACTGGCTTGGTGATGACCCACTTCTTATAGGTCTTGGCGGTCTCCGCCGCCCAGGCGACGCCGCCCAGCCTGCGAAACGGCGCGATGATCCCCGCCGTCAACGTGGCTTTACCTGCTGCCCCGAACAACCCCCGGCGAGAGACTGACTTCTGATCTGAATTTTGAGTGGTCATGGCTATCCTCCCCGATAGTGTTCCCGGAGACAGGATAGCCCTAGTTAGGCTGCCGGCACCATACCGGTATCAGCTTAGTTAAGCCTCACGCCTCTTGTTCCTTAAACACCTCTTTCGCAGTGCGGAACGCCTCGAGCGCCGCCGGCATGCCGCAGTAGACGGCCACTTGCAGGAATACGGCGCGGATTTCGGCTTTGGTGCAGCCGTTGCGCAAGGCACCGCGCACGTGGCCTTTGAGTTCCTGCGATTTGCCCATGGCGCTCAGCATGGCCAGGTTGATGATGCTACGGGTTTTATGGGGCAGGGTGTCGTCGCCCCAGATTTCGCCCCAGCAATATTCCGTCACCATGTCCTGCATGGGCTTGGAGAAGTCGTCGGCGTCTGCAAAAGCTTTGTCGACGAAGGCAGGGCTCATAACCGCGCGGCGGATTTCCAGGCCGCGGGCGTACTTTTCGCTTTTCATGATGTCTCCTTGGCCAGACCTAAAAAGATGCGCGCTAAATCGTCAACTCGCACCACACCGGCGTGTGGTCCGAGGCTTTCTCTTTGCCGCGGGGGCCTTTGTCGATGCCGGCATTGGTGAGCGCGTCGGCGGCCGAGGGCGACAAAAGCAGGAAATCGATCAGCAGGCCGTTGTCCTTCTGCCAGGCGCCGGCCTGATAGTCCCAGTAGGAGTACTGGTGCGGCAGCGTGTTGAACGCGCGGAAAGCATCAGTCAGGCCGAGGTGCAGCATCGAACGAAAGCGCGCGCGGCTTTCGGGCTGGGTGAGAGCGTCGTCTGCAAAGGCCTTCGGACTGTAAACGTCGTCGTCGGTGGGAATGACATTGTAGTCGCCGCCATAAACGCGCATCTCGCCGTCGGCCAGGCCCCGGATCATGTGGGCGCGCAGCCGGTCCATCCAGGCCAGCTTGTAGGTGAATTTTTCGGTGCCGAGGGGATTGCCGTTGGGCAGGTAGATCGCGGCCACGCGCACCTTGCCGAAGACCGTGGCTTCCATGTAGCGGGCGTGGTCGTCGCCTTCACCGTCGGGCAGGCGCGGCACCACATCCTCCAACGGCGACTTGGAAAGAATGGCGACGCCGTTATATGTCTTCTGGCCGTGGGTGGCGACGTTGTAGCCGGCGTCCTCGATTTCAAGGCGCGGAAAATTCTCGTCGATGCATTTGATTTCCTGCAGCAGCACCACATCGGGCTGGGCCTCCTTCAGCCAGGCCAGCACATTGGGCAGGCGCGCTTTGACCGAGTTGACGTTCCAGGTGGCGATCTTAATTTTCAAATAAAACCCTATTATATCAAATAGTTAATAAAGGTGTCGCCAGTCTAGCTACAGGTGTGGCTACGCCCCCGATGCTCGGTGCCCCTAAGACTATCCCATTTACGGCAGGATGAAAAAAGCTAGCTGTAGGCCCATGCGGCGGTCAACTCAGGCCTTCAAACACGCCGCGATCGCGGCCTTTCCGACTCGACAGCCCACCAACCCCCAACTGACAAAACCGCCAGGACCCCTTTTGTCGGTTCTGTCAGTCCCGCCTTAGGCCAGTTGCGGTGCGCTTCCCGACCCCCCCCCAGGCACTTCGCCCCAGCGACCCCGCCCTGGGTGTTCAGGTTCACGCAGCCGCGCCCGAATGGCGCAAAAATTTCCAAAATTTCGGATGGACGCAAAAAGCTAGCATTCCGAGACGCTTTGCTATCATTGCCCGCTTAGCTGACTACGGCGGCGCTCAACGCTCTATATTGACCCGCACCAATGCCGCCCAGGGCCATTGAGCCTACGCAGGGCATGTAGCCGGACACCCATCGTCCCCCAAGACGCCGGCTACAGCGCCGCTACAGCCCCACGCGGCCTCCCTGCCCGTGGGCCTGGTTTTTAGGTGGCCCTATAGGCCACCGATAGAAATAGAGACCGGGCCTATGTCATCTTCTCGCACCGGCACCGGCTTGCTGAGCGCCATAGCAAGCAGCCCAGGCGACGGCCACATAATCGCGTCGGCAATCCGTAGGCATCCGGTATGTGGCCGGAAGTAGGCTTTCGCGACAATGATGCTGTCTATCAGATCGGCGCGACCTATCGAGGCCAGGGCAATCATCGCCGCCGCCGGTGAGCGGCTTGTCCCGGCGCGGCAGTGTATGAGAAGGCCCTGTTTGCCGCCCCAAGCCTTGGCGAAGGTAATCAGTTCTTCGATCTGCTGTCGGCTGGGCGCGGCCAACCGGCCTGATGAATACTGCGTGTCGTCAAATTCAAGACGGCACACTTGGCGCTCGCCGACATCAGGCCACGGCAATTGGTCACTCCGCCCAAGGATCGACACCACATGGCTTACGTCGGGTTCTTGGAGTTCCCGCGATACGTCATCGTATGGGGAGATGATTAAGCGCCCGTGAGGTTGGGTGAGCATCTAATCGGGCAACTCTCTCAGTGCAGGTTTTGAAGCTTAACAGGCCCAATGACCGCAGCCATTCCCTCTTTCTCGACCGCCCTGAGGAACTCTTTCCATGCAATGCGGTCGGTCCTGAATTTATCATCCCACACCGTGGACGTGCCCATCTCATCGACGACTTCGAGAACCCACTCTTTGTCATGCTCGAGTTTGTAGATATGCACTTCGACTAGGTGTCCATCTCTCTCAAATGGGCCTGAGCGTTCAGACTCAATGAGCTTGGGTTCTTGGTCTTTTGCTTTTCCCATGAATGTCCCCGCTTAACCGAAGGGCGCGCTTAGGCATCCCAAAAATACCAAGGCAGATGATGACGCGACGCGTGAAGCGAATTGCAACATGAGCGCGTGTCTGCCGCCTCAGGTCGGCTAACCCAGCTCTTCCGCAGCCACGTCCACCATCACCTCATTGCGGCGAAGAAACGGCAGAGTCCAAGGTGGATTGTAAAATGCATATGTTGGCGTAG
>CANJPG010000026.1 GCA_947476065.1 Fidelibacterota bacterium | reverse complement strand
AGTCGCGCCGCCGTTCAAGGTGATCGAATTCGATATCATGTACGGCGAGGGCGTCTCCAAGACCGGTGAACTTCTCGATCTCGGCGTCAAAGCCGGTATCGTCGAGAAATCCGGCTCCTGGTTCTCCTACAACTCCGAGCGCATCGGCCAGGGCCGCGAGAACGCTAAAACCTTCCTGAAGGATAACCCCCAGGTTGCTGCCCAGATCGAGAACCAGATTCGCGTCAATGCCGGCCTCCTGGCGAACGCCATGACCGCCGAGCTCGAAGGCGACGAGGACGCCGCCGAGTAGTGTTCCGCGCAATGTCCGTGGCCTAACCAACCAAGGCGATACCACCAAAAGATAACGCCGCCGTTTCCCCTGTTCCCGCGACGGCTTTCGGGCGAGGTTGTGTGTAGACAACCTCGCCCCATTCTTTTTCTGGCCCAGCTCCTATGGAGTTGGCGCCCGCGCCCTCTCCAGCCCCCTGCAGTGCCGGGGGCTTTTCTGGACTCACCGGGGCCGCCCAGGGTAAAAAGCCGCCCCGGCCCTGACTCCGCCAGCCTCTGCGGCGTCCGGCCCTCCGGCGCTTTTCACGGTGGGCTGCTTTTCAAGGTGGGCTGCCTTACAAGGTAATGTGCGCTATGGCGACGACGACCAAAGATATCCGCAACGCGTTCCTCGGCTACTTTGCAAAGAATAGTCACGAGGTCGTCGCCTCCAGTCCGCTTGTGCCGCGTAACGATCCGACGTTGATGTTTACCAACGCCGGCATGGTGCAATTCAAAAATGTCTTTACCGGCAACGAGGCCCGTCCCTACAAGCGCGCGGCCAGTTCGCAGAAATGCGTGCGCGCCGGCGGCAAGCACAATGACCTCGACAACGTCGGCTACACCGCCCGTCATCACACCTTCTTCGAGATGCTGGGCAACTTCTCCTTCGGCGACTATTTCAAGGAGGAGGCGATCAATTTCGCCTGGGATCTGGTCACACGTGATTACGGCCTCAACAAGGATCGCCTGACCGTCACCGTCCATTCCTCGGACGAGGAGGCCGCGGGGCTCTGGTCGAAGATTTCCGGCCTACCGCAAAGCCGCATCATCCGCATCCCGACCTCGGACAACTTCTGGTCCATGGGCGATACCGGTCCCTGCGGTCCGTGCACCGAAATCTTCTATGACCACGGCGCCCATATTCCCGGTGGACCCCCGGGATCCGCAGATGCCGACGGCGACCGTTTCATCGAGATCTGGAATCTCGTGTTCATGCAGTATGAACAGCTGGGTCCCGACCAGCGCATCAACCTGCCCAAGCCCTCCGTCGATACCGGCATGGGCCTCGAGCGCATCGCCGCCGTCATGCAGGGTGTGCACGACAACTACGACATTGACCTGTTCAAGGCGCTGATCGAAGCGATTTCCGATACGGCCAAGACTGATCCCAAAGGCCCCCACAAAGCCTCCCACCGTGTGATCGCCGACCACCTGCGCGCCTCCAGCTTCCTCGTCGCCGACGGCGTGCTGCCGTCCAACGAAGGCCGCGGCTATGTCCTGCGCCGCATCATGCGTCGCGCCATGCGCCATGCGCACCTGATGGGCTGCGCTGACCCGCTAATGTATCAACTCGTGCCGTCACTCCTTGGTCAAATGGGCAGCCAGTATCCTGAGTTGGAGCGCGCCCAGGCGCTGATCACCGAGACCCTGCTGCTGGAAGAAACCCGCTTCAAGTCGATGCTGGAACGCGGCCTTAAGCTGCTGGACGAAGAAACTCGCAATCTGACCGCGGGTGGCCGCCTGTCCGGCGACGTCGCCTTCAAGCTCTACGACACCTATGGTTTCCCGCTCGATCTCACCCAAGATGCCCTGAGGGCGCGCAACATCGGGGTCGATCTCGACACCTTTAACGCGGCCATGGAACGCCAGCGCGCGGAAGCGCGCAAAGCATGGTCAGGCTCTGGCGATGCGGCCACCGAAAAAGTCTGGTTCGAAGTGCGCGACAAAGCCGGCGCCAGCGACTTCTTGGGTTATGCCACCGAAACTGCCGAGGGACGCATCGTTGCCCTGGTGGCCGATGGCGCGCCGGTCACCGAGGTGAAGGAAGGCCAGAAGGTCGCCCTCGTTGCCAATCAAACGCCGTTCTACGCCGAGTCCGGCGGGCAGGTGGGCGACACCGGCACCATCGTTATCGCTGGCGGTAAGGTCGAGATCGCCGTCACCGAGACCCAGAAGAAGCTCGATGATATGCATGTCCACATCGGCACCGTGACCAAGGGGACGGTGAAGGTCGGCGACGAAGCGCAGTTCAACGTCGAGGGCAAACGCCGTGCCGCCGTGCGCGGCCACCACTCCGCGACCCACCTGTTACATGCGGCTCTGCGCCGCGTGCTAGGCGGCCACGTGTCGCAAAAGGGTTCCCTTGTCGCCTCCGAGCGCCTGCGCTTCGACATCAGCCACAATAAGCCGCTGTCACCCGAGGAAATTCGCGCGGTCGAAGACCAAGTCAACGCGGAGGTGCGCGCCAACGAGGCCGTCACTACGCGCCTGATGGACCCTGAGTCAGCGGTCAAAGCCGGCGCCATGGCGCTGTTCGGCGAGAAATATGGCGACGAAGTGCGCGTCGTCGCCATGGGCACCACAGCCGACGGCGGCCCCAACTTCTCGGTGGAACTCTGCGGCGGCACGCATGTTCGCCGGACCGGCGACATCGGTCTGTTCAAGATCGTGGGCGAATCCGCAGTGGCCTCCGGCGTGCGCCGTATCGAAGCCGTTACGGGTGCCGCAGCCGAAGCCTGGGTGGTTGACGAGGAGCGCATGCTAAAGGAAGCGGCGGGCGCCTTGCGCGTGCCGCCGTCCGAACTGCCCGCCCGCATCGCCGGTCTGGTCGAAGAACGCCGCAAGCTCGAGCGCGAGATCGCCGATCTGCGCAAGAAGCTGGTGATGGGCGGGGGCGGCGGTCAGGCCACCTCACAGCCGTCCAAGACCGTTGCCGGCATCGCCTATGACGGCCGCGTGCTGGATGGCGTGCCGGCCAAGGACCTCAAGGGCATGGCCGATGAGATCAAGAAGCAGTTGGGCTCCGGCGTCGTCGCCCTCGTGACCGTTGCCGAAGGCAAGGCCTCGCTGGTCGTTGCGGTCAGTGACGATCTCACCGCCAAAGTCAGCGCCGTAGAACTGGTCAAGGTTGGCGCTGCCGCAGTCGGCGGCAAAGGCGGCGGTGGTCGCGCCGACATGGCCCAGGCGGGCGGCCCAGAGGGCGGAAATGCCGCTGCCGCGCTCACGGCGATCGAAAGCCAGCTGGCCAGTCTCGCGGCATAATTTACAATAAAATCATTGGATTACCGTCACGCTAGCGCGGCGCTGCGGGGTCACAAAATTTTCTTGTGTGCACTGCACCATTTTTCCTTGACGCGGACGGGGTGCGTCACCATCTTGTGTGCAATGCAGCATGGCTCAGAAAAAGCTGCATAAGACCAAGAACAATAATCGGCCGCCTGGGTTGTTTTACGGCCGCGTTGCACAAGCAAGTCACCGTAAACAGCACGACATAAGGATTAACTCCATGACTCCCTCCTACACCGATTTCGCCGCTTTCAATCAGGACACGCTCGACACCTTTGTGAAGACCAACACCGCAGCCGTAAAAGGCTACGAGGCGATGACGAAGTATTTTGTTGATTTGGCCGGCAAGTCTTTCGAAGACGCCGTTGCCGCCAGCAAGAAGCTCGCCGCCGCGAAGACCGTGGTCGAATTCGTCCAGATCCAGACCAAGCTGACGCAAGAGTCGATCGAAGTTGCGCTCGAAGAAGGCAAGAAGGTCTCCGAGATGGCGACCAGCATTGCCAAGGACGTGACCTCGCCGATCGCAGAACGTTTCAAGGTCGGCGTCGCCGTTGCGACGAAGGCCACCAAAAAGGCCGCCTAATATCCCTCCCCCCTTCTAGATTTTAGGCAGTCTTTAGAAAGGCCCGACTGGTCCTCCCCCAGCCGGGCCTTTCGCCGACCTCAAAATTCTGCCTTCTATCTTGCTGTATTTGGGCCCTGCTCCTCTTTAGGATCAGGGCCCAAAGTTTTTATGCTGCTGGCTTGTTCACCCCGGCTTGTTCCTGAGGTCACCGATGCGTTTCTCCAGTACTGCCACCTACATCGCCACCGACGACCTCAAAGTCGCCGTGAACGCTTCCATCACCTTAGAGCGGCCGCTGCTGGTGAAGGGCGAGCCCGGTACGGGCAAGACCGTGTTGGCCCACGAGATCGCGGCCGCACTGGGCATGCCGCTGCTGACCTGGCACATCAAGTCCACAACCAAGGCGCAGCATGGTCTTTACGAATACGACGCGGTCTCGCGTTTGCGCGATTCCCAGCTGGGCGACGCGCGCGTCAAGGACATCGCCAACTACATCAAACCCGGTCGCCTGTGGCAGGCCTTCGATGCCGAACAGGGCTGCACCGTTCTGCTCATCGACGAAATCGACAAGGCCGACATCGAGTTCCCCAATGACCTGCTGCTCGAACTCGACCGCATGGAGTTCCTGGTCTACGAGACCGGCCAGGTGGTGAAAGCCAAGCAGCGCCCCGTGGTGATCATCACCTCCAACAATGAGAAGGAACTGCCCGACGCCTTCCTGCGCCGCTGCTTCTTCCATTACATCCGCTTCCCCGACCGCGAGACCATGCAGCGCATCGTCGACGTGCATTTTCCGGCCGTGAAAAAGAACCTGGTCGGCGAAGCGCTTAATGTCTTCTTCGACATCCGTGAGGTACCCGGCCTCAAGAAACGCCCCTCGACCTCGGAACTACTGGACTGGATCAAGCTGCTGATGGCCGACGACGTGCCGCCGGAAGTGCTGCGTTCCAAGGACGTCAAAACCGTGCTGCCGCCCCTGCACGGCGCCCTGCTGAAGAACGAACAGGACGTGCATATGCTTGAACGCATCGCCTTCCTAGCCAAGCGCGAAGGCCAGTAAGGGGCCGCGGCCATGTTCCTCAACCTGCTCGAAGGATTGAAGCGCGCGGGCCTGCCGGTTTCGGTCACTGAATATCTTGCCTTGATCGAAGCCGTCGAGGCCGGTGTGGCCGGCTGGAACATCGAGGATTTCTACTACCTGTCGCGCGCCGCCCTGGTGAAGGACGAGCGCAATCTCGACCGGTTCGATGTGGTTTTCGGCAAGGTCTTCGAGGGCCTTGAGGGCCCCGATGCGGTCGAGGGCGTTAAGCTCGACGTTCCCGAAATGTGGCTGAAGTCCCTCAGCGAGCTGGCCCTCAGCGAAGAAGACAAAAAACGCATCGAAGCCCTCGGCGGCTGGGACAAGCTCATGGATACCCTGCGCCAGCGCCTCAAGGAGCAGAAGGGCCGCCACGAAGGCGGCTCAAAGTGGATCGGTACCGGCGGCACCTCTCCGTTTGGCGCTTACGGATATAACCCCGAAGGCGTGCGCGTCGGCCAGGACCAAAGCCGCCACCGCCGCGCGGTCAAAGTCTGGGACAAACGCGAGTTTGCCAACCTCGATGACAGTGTTGAGCTGGGCACCCGCAATATCAAAATGGCGCTACGCCGCCTGCGGCGTTTCGCCCGTGTCGGCGCCGAGACTGAGCTCGATATGGACGGCACCATCCAATCAACCGCCCACCATGGCGGTCTGCTCGATCTCAAAATGCGTCCAGAGCGGCACAACGCGGTAAAGGTGTTGCTGCTGCTCGATGCTGGTGGCTCTATGGACGATCACGTCAACCTTTGCTCGGAATTGTTCTCGGCCTGCCGCGCCGAGTTCAAGCATCTGGAAAGCTATTACTTCCACAACTGTGTTTACGACTTTGTGTGGAAGGATAACCGTCGCCGCCACACCGAACGCATTCCCACTTGGCAGGTGCTTCACAAATATCCGCCCGACTACAAGCTAATCTTTGTCGGCGATGCCTCCATGAGCCCCTATGAAGTCGTCTATGCCGGCGGCGCTGCTGAGCATTGGAACGAAGAAGCGGGCGAGGTCTGGATGCGCCGCTATCTCGCGACCTGGCCCCGCGCCGTGTGGCTCAACCCGTTGCCGCAGCGCCAATGGACTTACACCGAGTCCATCGGAATGATCCGCAAGCTTATGGACGGGCGCATGTACCCCCTAACACTGGGCGGCCTGGATTCCGCAATCGCAGAGCTAACGCACTGAAATTGCTGATAGTTTAGTGGCATGGCGCGCGTCATCAAAATATATTTCGCATATAGAACATTTCTGATTTAGAAATACATTCTGTGTGACGGCGAGGGGGTGCGCGGGTGTCGTGCAGGCCCCATATAATTGCGGCAAGTTTTGGTGGGGACGGCTCATGGACGACGAAAGGCGCGTGGAGTCTGGCGCCGATATGAAGACGCTGCTCGGCCTCGGCGCGGCGTCAGGATTGCGGCGCTGGAACCGCTGGTGGATTGCGGGTGGTGCGGTTGCCGCGCTGCTGGTTGTCGGCATCGGCGTGCGCTTTGTCGTCGCCTCGCCGGCGGCGAGTTACCGCCAGGCCGAGGTCACGCGCGGTGGTTTGATCGCCACGGTCACCGCGACAGGCACACTGCAGCCTGTCAACACCGTCGATATCGGTCCGGAGATTTCCGGTCAGATCGACACCGTCAAAGTTGACTTCAACGACCGCGTCACCGCTGGTCAAATCTTGGCGGTCATGGACACCGACATGCTGAGCGCGCGCGTGCTCCAGTCTCGCGCGTCGCTTACTGCAGCGCGTGCCCGGGTCGAGGATGCCAAAGCGACCGCAAACGAAGCGCGCGCCAAGCTTGGCCGCATCCGCGAACTTTTTACGCGCGGAAACTCCTCGAAGCAGGAACTCGACTCAGCCGAAGCCGCCGAAGCCCGCGCGCGCGCCGCGGTGGGCAGTGCGGATGCCCAGGTCGCTGTGGCAGCCGCAACGCTCAGTTCCGATGAAACCTCCCTCGCCAAAGCCGAAATCAAATCGCCGATCAACGGGATCGTGTTATCGCGCGCCGTCGAGCCGGGGCAGGTGGTCGCCGCCACCTTCCAGACGCCGGTCCTGTTCAAGCTTGCCGAAGACCTGACCAAGATGCAGCTGGAGGTCGATGTCGACGAGGCCGATATCGGCCACGTGCAGGAAAAGCAGCAAGGCACCTTCACCGTTGATGCGTTCCAGGACCGGCAGTTTCCGGCCCTCATCACCCAGGTGCGGTTCGCGCCGAAAACCAAAGACAGCGTCGTGACCTATCAGGCCGTACTGGAGGTCAATAACGCCGACCTCTTGCTGCGCCCCGGCATGACCGCAACGGCCACCATCACCACGGCGACGCGCGCCGACGCGACGCTCATTCCCAACGCGGCCTTGCGCTTCACGCCGTCGCCCCCGCCCGCGCCGCGCAAGGGCAACTTCTTCGGCCCGCCGCCGGACTTCGGGCTTGCGCCGGCGATGCCCAGCGCTGCCAAAGCCGGCTCAACGCAGCGGATATGGATCCTCAAGGGTAAAACGCCCCAAGCCGTCGAAATCAAGGTCGGCATTAGCGATGGTCTCTACACCGAAGTCAGCGCCGGCGAGATCAAACCCGGAGACCGCGTCATCACCGGCCTGGACGTGCGCAAGCCATGACGGCCCAGAACACCGCCCGGAACCTGGGGGCGAAGTTGCTGGCGGACCAGTCGCCGGGTGCCTTGGTGGCCTTTGAGAACGTCTACAAAATCTACGGCAAGGGCGACGCCGAAGTGCGCGCCCTCAACGGCGTCGACCTCCAGATCGAGGCGGGCGAGTTCGTTGCCGTCATGGGCCCCTCGGGTTCGGGCAAATCCACCAGCATGAATATCCTGGGCTGCCTGGATAAGCCCACGGCCGGACGCTACCTGTTCAAGGGCGTCGATGTCAGCAGTCTGACCACGGAACAGCTCGCCATGCTGCGCCGTCATTTCCTTGGCTTCGTTTTTCAGGGCTTCAATTTACTGGCGCGCACAACTGCGTTGGAGAACCTTGAGTTGCCTTTGATCTACCAGCGCATCGAAAAAACCAAACGCCGTGCCATGGCCATGGAGGCGCTCGATGTCGTCGGTCTGTTGGGGCGCGAGCACCACACACCCTCGGAACTGTCCGGCGGCCAGCAGCAGCGTGTCGCCATTGCCCGCGCCATTGTCACCAACCCGAGTCTATTGCTGGCTGATGAACCCACGGGCAACCTCGATTCCGCCCGCAGTCATGAAATCATGCAGCTGCTCACCCGGCTCAACCGCGAGCGCGGTCTGACTGTCGTGCTGGTGACCCACGAAGAGGACATCGCTGCCTACGCCCAGCGCCGGATAGAGTTTCGCGACGGCAAGATCGTACGCGAAACCCGCTCCGAACGGAGGGCCTAGCCATGCTGGTCAATACCCTGTTGATGTCGCTGCGCGAAATCCGCCGCAACCTGCTGCGCTCCGGGCTCACCGTGCTCGGCATTATTATCGGCGTTGCCGCCGTCATCGTCATCGTCACCCTGGGGGCCGGGACCACCCAGCAGGTTGGCAGCGAGATCTCGAAAATGGGCAGTAACATGCTCACCCTGATGCCTGGCGGGGACATGCGTATGGGCGGCGCCGCGGGCTCGGCGCCCCCTTTCACCACTGCGGATGCTGATGCTATCCGTCGCGAGGTTGTCGGCATCGCGGCCATCGCACCCTATTCCCAGCGCATGGACCAAATCGTCATCGGCAACGAGAACCGCCGCGTCAACATTGTCGGTACGGGTGCTGAGATCAGTACGGTACGGAACTGGAAAGTCGTGGAGGGGCGTCTGTTCACGCCGTCCGAGGAACGCTCCGGCAAAGCCGTTTGTATCGTTGGTGCCACCATCCGCAACGAGATGATGGGCGGGCAAGAGCCCCTGGGCGCCACCGTGCGCGTGGGCAAAGTCTCCTGCGAAATCATCGGCGTGCTTGAGCCCAAAGGCCAGGCCATGTTCGGCGGCGACCAGGATTCCACCGTCGTCCTGCCGATGCGCACCTTCCAGCGGCGGATCGCCGGCAGCGGCGACAAGGTCGGCCAGATCTTCATCTCCGGCGACGATCAGGGTAGCCTCGCCGACCTCAAGCTCCAGGTCGTCCAGGTCATGCGCGAACGCCGTCACATTACCGAAGGGGCGCGGTCCGATTTCAACATCATGGACATGACCGAGGTCTCCAATGTCATGCAGAACACCATCGGCGTCATGACCGCGTTCCTCAGCGCCATTGCTGCGGTGAGCCTCTTGGTCGGCGGCATCGGAATCATGAACATCATGCTGGTCTCGGTCACCGAGCGCACACGTGAAATCGGCATCCGGCTGGCAATTGGGGCGACGGAGCGCGAAGTGCTGCTGCAGTTCCTGGTGGAGGCCGCCATGCTGTCGGCCTTCGGCGGCCTTGTCGGCATTACCCTGGGCTTGATTGGGGCGGCCGGGATCGCGCCCGCCATCAATGTCCCATTTGTCTTTCAGCTGCTGACGATTGCCCAGGCTTTCGCCTTTTCAGGTGCCGTTGGAGTCGTCTTCGGCTTTATGCCGGCGCGCCGTGCCGCACGCCTCAATCCGATTGAAGCCCTGCGTCACGAATAGGGGCTATTTAGGCGCGAGCGCCATACCCAGGACATAGCCTGCCCAGACCGCGATCATACATAGGCCCACGGACAGCCCTACGTTGGCTGCAGCGGGGAGCCATTGCTCGCCCTGAAGCAGTGCCAGAGTCTGCAGGCTAAAAGCCGAGAAGGTCGTATACCCACCGCACAGGCCCACCATGACGAACTGGCGGGGAGCATCCCCAGTTGGGAAGCGGCCTTCGCTACCCATCGCCGCGGCGGCAAAACCAATCACCAGCGATCCCAGTATATTGATGACCAGCGTGCCCCAAGGGAATCCCACGCCGGCCATTGCGGCGATGATTCCATTGGACCAATGGCGCGCCATGCTGCCCAGCGCGCCACCCAACCCAATCCACAGATAAGCTTGCATGCCCGAAATGTGCCACGCCCTTGGCCGATGCGCATCCGAATTTTGCTGCGCTGCCGCAGCAGGCAAGTTATATCGGTCATCTCGTTTCATCTTTAGTTCAGTGTTGTTGACATGTCGCCGACGCCCAAGGACTACGCGCGCATCTACAAGCGCCTCCAGGCCCCCATCTCCACGGTCTACGATTGCGGTAAAAAGTGCGCACCGTTCAACAACGGCGAGCCGGTGTGCTGCACGACAGGCCACGCCATTCCCATCGTCGAGCATAGCGAGTACGAGTTGCTTAAAAGCCGGACCGACATGTGGACGCCTTTCAAGCCGAAATCCGCCGGCGACCGCGCCGAAATTGCCGATCTCAAGGGCTCGGACTGCCGCGCCGTCGAGTGCAAAGGGGCCCGCCACTGCGAACGCGATAACCGCTCAATGGCCTGCCGCACCTTTCCGTTTTTCCCCTATTTCAATCCCGACGGCGAGATGGTCGGCCTGGCGACATATTGGGCCTTCGAGGGCCAATGCTGGGTGATCTCCAATATCACCATCGTCGAAAAGCCCTTCGTCGATGAAATGATCGAAGCCCATGAGATGCTGTTCAAGGCCGACCCGCAGTGGGCGCAAACCTACAAGGAACAGTCGGCGACGATGCGCCGCGTGCATTCGCGCAAAGGCGAAAGATTCCCGGTCATCGCGCGTGACGGCGGCTATTTCTGGGTATTGCCGCACTCGGGCGGCGAGATGATCCCAGCGAAGAAAAAAGACCTATTGGAACTGCGCAGCGGCTTTCCCAACTTCGCCCCCTAGGCGCTGACCGCACACACGGGAGAGGCAATGGAGTCCTGGATCGGCCTGTCGCTGCTGGGCGTGCTCATCCAGAGCGGCCGAACCGTCCTCCAGAAAAACCTCACCGGCCGCCTCTCCGTCGGCGGCGCCACCTACTCCCGTTTCCTCTACGGCTCGCCCTTGGCCTGGCTGATGGTTGCCGGCATGCTTGTGACGACAGGGCATAGCCTGCCGCAGCCGGGGCCGGCTTTCTTCCTGTACGTCACGTTGGGTGGCTTGGCGCAGATTCTGGGCAACGCCATCTTTATTCACCTCGTCCGCGCCAACAACTTCACGGTGATCACCACCTACATCAAAACCGAAACGGTGATCAGTGCGCTGTTCTCGTTTGTCTTACTCAACGACACTTTAAGTTTGACCGGCTTTGCCGGCGTGTTGATCACGTTCCTGGGTGTCATGGTGCTGGCCGCGGGCAAGGGCGTGTTGACGCCGCGCGCCCTGCGCAACTCATTCCTGTCCCGCGAAATGCTCTACGGCCTGGGGGTGGGAGCGCTCTATGCTGTCGGCTCGACGTCCTACCGGGGTGCCATCCTGGGTTTGCAAGCCGACGACCAGACCCTGGCGTCGATCCTCACCCTGGCCTGGGTCAGCTTGATCCAGGAGCTGATCATGGGTGTGTGGTTGCGGGTGTACCAGCCCGCTGTCCTGCGGGACACGCTGCGCTCGTGGCGCTATGCCATCTGGATCGGCGTCACCGGCGCCTTCGCATCCGCCGCCTGGTACATAGCCTTCTCGCAGCAGGTCACCGCTTACGTGCTGGCGCTCGGGCAGGTGGAACTGGTGATCACGTATTTATACTCGCGCTTCCTGTTCAAGGAACGCACCACGGCGGGCGAGTTTGCCGGTATATGCGTCACGCTGGCGGGCATCTTGATGGTGGTGCTGGCGCGTTAGACCGGCTCAAACACGTCGGTCGTCTTGTTGAGGATCGACAGCGTCGCAGTCTCGAGGTCGAAGTACCAGCCGTGCGTGGTCAGCTTGCCGGCATCGACCGCGTCTTTGACCCAAGGGAACGTCAGCAGATTTTGCAGCGACAGACGCACCGCTTCCTGTTCGCAGCACCTTTGCGCCACGGCGGGGACTGGCGATGCCTTGATCGCTCTTTCACGGGCCGGCAGAGCGATCTGCATCCACGCGGCCAGGAAGTCGCCGCCTTGGGGGGCATTCATCAGGGCTTGAATACCGCCGCAGCGGGCGTGGCCCATCACGATAACATTTTCGATCTGCAAGCCGCGCACGGCGAATTCCAAGGCCGCGCTGGTGCCATGGGCGTGACCGTCAGGATCGAAGGGCGGCACGAGGTTGGCGACGTTGCGCACGATGAACATCTCGCCCGGCTCGACGCCGAATTTGAGCGACGGATCGATGCGGGAATCCGAGCAGGCGATCATCAATGCCTTGGGCGTCTGGCCCTTGGACATCAGTTCTTTGATGAACGCCTGGTTCTCTCGGAAATAGGTTTCGCGGAACTGCCGGTAGCCAACGAGGAACTTTTCCAAAGTTACTGTGACCTATTTCATTGCCGCTTGCAGCATCTCGTCCAGCTTGCCCAGGAAGGCGTTCGTGGTCATCCACGGCTGCTCGGGACCAACGAGGATCGCGAGATCCTTGGTCATGAAGCCCGCTTCAACCGCTTTGACGCAGACTTTCTCCAGCGTCGAAGCGAAGTGCACCACATCGGGCGTGTTGTCGAACTGGCCGCGGTACTTCAGGCCTTGAGTCCAAGCGAAGATCGAGGCGATCGGGTTGGACGAGGTTTCTTTGCCCTGCTGGTGCAGGCGGTAATGGCGCGTGATGGTGCCGTGGGCCGCTTCGGCCTCCACCGTATTGCCGTCGGCCGTCAGCAGCACCGAGGTCATCATACCCAGCGAGCCGAAGCCCTGCGCAACCGTATCGGACTGCACGTCGCCGTCGTAGTTCTTACACGCCCACAGGAAGCCGCCCGACCACTTCAGGGCCGAGGCGACCATGTCGTCGATCAGGCGGTGTTCGTAAGTCAGTCGCTTGGCTTCGTAGCGGCTCTTGAAGTCGCGGTCGTAGATTTCCTGGAAAATGTCCTTAAAGCGGCCATCGTAGCCCTTGAGGATAGTGTTCTTGGTCGACAGATACACCGGATAGCCGCGTGCCAAGCCGTAGTTAAGGCACGACTGTGCGAAGTCCGAGATCGAGTCATCCAGGTTGTACATGCCCATGGCGACGCCGGGGCCGGGGAAATCAAAGACCTCGTAATTGGTGGGCGCGTCGCCGTTTGCAGGCGTGAAGGTCATGGTCAGCTTGCCCTTGCCGGGCACCTTGAAGTCGGTCGCCTTGTACTGGTCACCGAAGCCATGGCGGCCGATGACGATGGGCTGGGTCCAGCCGGGCACCAGGCGCGGCACGTTCTTGCAGATGATCGGCTCGCGGAAGATGGTGCCGCCCAGGATGTTGCGGATTGTGCCGTTGGGCGACTTCCACATCTTCTTGAGATTAAATTCTTTCACGCGCGCTTCGTCGGGGGTGATGGTGGCGCACTTCACGCCCACGCCGTACTGCTTGATGGCATTAGCGGAGTCCACGGTGACCTTGTCTTCGGTCTTGTCCCGGTTCTCGACGCTCAGGTCGTAGTATTTAATATCGATATCGAGGTAAGGCAGGATCAGCTTGTCCTTGATGAACTGCCAGATGATCCGCGTCATCTCGTCGCCGTCGAGATCGACAACGGGGGTCTTCACCTTGATTTTGGCCATGAGCGTTCCCTTCTAGGGGGCGTGGCGGCAGCCGTCGCCCCATCAGCTGATCGTCCGGAGCGCGTGAAAATGCCTCGGATTGAGCGGCGAAAGTAGTGCATCCCAGGACAATCACGCAAGCCGGGATTCCACCCCTGATCCCAGCCCCTTAGGTGGGGTTGCGGGCGCGGGACGAGGCCCTAAACCTTGAACACGACCGGGGGCTTCGGGGCGGCCAGCTCGGCACGGGCGGTGGCGAGCACGTCTTCAGGGCGCTCGACGACAGTGATCAGCGCGTCATGGCCTAGATGCGCAAAACCCTCACCGATCATGCGCTCCAGCAACGCCACGAGGTGGGACCAGTAGCCGGAGGTGTTCAAAATGATGATCGGCTTGTTATGTAGGTGCAGCTGCCGCCAGGTGATGATCTCGAACATCTCATCCAGCGTGCCGACGCCTCCGGCCAGGACGCAGAAGGCGTCGCTGCGCTCGAACATGGTTTTCTTGCGCGTGTGCATGTCGGGCACCACCAGCATCTCGGTGGCGCGGGCATGGGCCAGTTCCTTGTCTTTGAGGAAAGTGGGGATCACCCCGATGATCTGTCCGCCCCCGGCCAGAGCGGCGTCGGCGGTTATCCCCATAAGCCCCACACGCCCGCCGCCAAACACCAGCGCAACCCCGTTCCGGGCCAGATCCGTGCCCAGGGCGGCGGCGGCGGCGGCGTAGGCCGGGTCCGTACCCGCTTGGGAGCCGCAGAACACACACAGAGATGTGAGATTTGATGCGGATTCTGGGGCTGCAGGCGACATACGGCGGTCACAATCGGGTTTTATGTTTCAGGGATCTGACGATGGACGGGTAGACGCTCTTGCCACTCTGCCCGCTTCTTTGTAAAGGTTTGCGTCGAGAATCCTGAAATTGGACATTTTGCAGATTACTGGAGGGCTTCCCAAATGAACCGTTTGTCGCAGTTTGCCGCAAGTCTGGCCGTCGCCGTGTTAGCGGGGCTGCCGCTCGCCGCGCAGGCATCCGACCCCACCGACGTGATTGATTACCGCAAACACATCATGAAGACGCTGGGCGAGCAGAGCGCCGCCATGCAGGCCACTCTGCAGGGCAAGGCGCCCGCCGAGAACTTCGTCCTGCATACGCAGGTGCTGGCGGTCGCGGCGTCACAGGCGCTGGTGGCCTTCAAAGAAAAGGTCGAAGGCGGCGGCTCCAAACCGGACGTCTGGGCGAAGTGGCCCGACTTCGAAAAGCGCATGAAGGAACTTGCAGCCAATACGGCCGACCTCGCCAAGACGGCTAAGGAAGGCGGCGCGGCCGCTGCCCAGCCGAAACTGGCGTCGGCCTTGACCTGCAAGGGTTGCCACGACCTCTATCGCGAAAAGAAATAGCAGCCGTACGCTAAACCGCTCCCAGCGGGGCGGTTTGCCGCTGTAACTTATGTAACAAGTTCGTGAGCTGTAGCTCCAATACTGGAGGCTTCGAAATGACTCGTTTCGCTAAATTTGTTGGTGGATTTGCCGTCGCCGTTGCAATGGTTACCGCCCTGCCGATCATTGCCCGCGCGGACGACAAAGATGTCATCGACTACCGCGAGCACATCATGAAGACCCTGGACGCGCAAACCGCGGCCATCGGCATGATCGTCTCGACGCAGGTAGGTGACGACAACCTCGTCGCCCATGCCGAAGCCATCGCGGTCACCGCCAAGCAGGCGCTCAAGAGCTTCGAAGCGAAAGTGCCGGGTGGCGAGTCCAAGCCGGAAGTCTGGTCCAACTGGCCCGACTTCGAAAAGCGTATGAAGGACTTCGTCGAAAAGACCGACAAGCTCGCCGCCTCGGCCAAGACCGGCGGCGTGCCCGTGGTCATGGAGCAGATGGTCGACGCGTTGACCTGCAAAGGCTGCCACGACGTCTACCGCAGTAAGAAATAAGTTCTTCTGACTTAAAAGAACGCAAAAACGCCCGTCGCATCAGTGTGACGGGCGTTACGCTTTTAAAGACCCGGCGTCTTAAGCAATTTGATCCAAAGCTGAAACGGCAACTGTCATGCAAAATACCAAGCAGAAACGCAACAAAATCCGGCCTTTGGCTTGGCCGTTAGCCCTCACTATTGCTGCCCTTGGCGCGGCCGTCCTGGTTTCGACCGCGCCGATGGCGCAAGACGCAGCGGCCCCCGCCGAAGCGCCCGCCGCCGAAGCGCCCGCGGCGCCGCCGGTCGATCCGCTGGTGCAAAAAGGCGAGTATCTCGCCCGCGCCGGCAACTGCATCAGTTGTCACACCCGTCCCGGCGGCGAACCTTTCGCCGGCGGCCTCGCGTTCAGCCTGCCTGCGCCCTACACCTTCCTCGGCCAGATCCATTCGACCAACATCACGCCCGATGCCGAGACCGGTATCGGCACCTGGACTGAAGAGCAGTTCATTCGCGCCATGCACGAAGGTGTCGGCGCCGACGGCAGTCGCCTGCTTCCGGCGTTCCCGTACACGGCGTTCACGCTGACCACGACCGAGGACGTCAAGGCGATCTACGCCTACCTCAAGACCGTCGCGCCGGTGAAGTACACCGCGCCGTCGAACGGCATTGCCTTCGCCATGCGCTGGCCGATGATGTTCTGGAATGCGTTGTTCTTCAAAGAAGGCCGCTATCAGCCCGACGCCAAGCAGTCCGACGAGTGGAATCGCGGCGCATATCTGGTGGAAGGCCTCGGCCATTGCAGCGCCTGCCACACGCCGCGCAACCTCCTGCTCGCCGAACGCAGCGACAAGAAATTCTCGGGCGGCACGCAGCCTGACCTCGTCGCCGAAGGCAAAGTGCGCACCTGGTCTGCGGCAAATCTAACGTCGGCGCCGGTCGGCCTCGGCGGCTGGTCCGTCGATCAAATCTCCAAATATCTGAAATTGGGCCATAGCACTAAAGCGGGCATCTTCGGTCCTATGAACGAAGTGATCGTCAACAGCCTGCAGCACCTGACGAACGAAGATGCCAAGGCCATGGCGGTTTACATAAAGAGCCTGCCGCCCATCGACGATGTGCCGAAGCAGACCTTGACCGAAGAACAGAAGACCGCCGGCGAAGCGCTGTACAAAAAGCACTGCGATGAGTGCCATATCGCCTCGGGCCGCGGTGCATTCATGAAAGCGCCGCCGGTCGCCGGCAGCGCCATCGTGCAGGCCGCGCATCCCGCATCCCTGATCAACGTCATCCTTTACGGCGCCAAGGTCGGCAAGGGCGGCCCGGCGCCCTTCGGAGCCTGGGAAGATATGCCCTCCTTCGCCACCAAGATGAACGACGCGGAAATCGCGACGCTGGCGAACTTCCTGCGCAGCAATTGGGACAATAAGGGCGGCCCCGTCACCGCCGCCGACGTCGCCAAGCAGCGTTAAGCTGCTGCATTTGGAGACGCGGTTGGTTTTCGCCGCTAAACCCGGCATAAAAGCGGGCCCGGCATAGCTGTGGGGTAGGGGCGGCGTCATGGGGGCGTGCGCCCTCTGGGTTCACAAGCCTGTGCAGTTGATATCCGCCGCATGCTGAAATCCGCGTTGATTCATATCGTGCCGTTTGCGCTAGCGCTGCTTTGGGCTGGTGGGCTGCGCGTTTTTGGCGGACCTGAACGGGCCGCGCGCGGCGCCGGCATCGGCGTCATGCTGGCTTTTGCCGTGTCCTGGGTCATCTTCGTCAAGCCCGGCTGGGCGCCGGTGACCGATCTCACGCGTATAGGACACATAGCCCTCGGGGCCGCGGTCGCAGGCCTGGCACTCGACCTGCTGGCGCCCAGGCGCTTCTGGGCTGCCGCGGTGGCCGCCATTTTTCTGTTGGGCTCCGCCTGGAGCAGTGTCACCGGCAAGCTGGAGCTGCCGACGGCGCCAAATCTCGACCTGCTGGCGCCCACGGCGATTCTCGCGGTCCTCGCCTTCCTCGGTATCGCACGCCTCGACGTGTTGCGTACCCAGGGCCTCACCGCGACGATCCTGCTGGCGGTCTCGGCCTCGGGCATAGCGGTCATGGCCGCTGTGGCCGGGGATCCCAAGCTCGCCGCCTCCGGCGCCATCCTGGCCCTGGCCGTGCTCGGCTATGTCGTGGCCCAGGCACTGTTCAAAGTGCCGGTGGGTGACAGCATCATTCTCGGCGCCGGCAGCGCGCTCCTTGCCATGGCATGGACTCTTGGCCATATGCACCCCGCGTCGCGCTTGGCTCTATTGCTGGTACCGCTGATTTTCTTCGCCGAGGGCACGGCCAAGCGCGTGCCGTTGCCACAGGCGCGCATCAGTGCCGTTCTATATCCGCTGATTCTCGTCGTTTTGGCGGCCTTGCCGGTGGCGCTGGCGGTCCTCGTCGTTTACGTAACAGTCCGGTCATAAGGCCCCGGATACGCCTTATTTCTGCCCCGGATTTGGGTCAGGCTTGGTTGCATCACCGCTGCTAATTGCGTAAACCAGTTGTGAACAACTCTTTGTTATTCGTACTTTGTAACCGCACATTAACCAGCGCGGAGATTTCGTGAACCGTCCGCTCATAGTCGCAATCGTCGGGGTCCTGATCGTTGCCGGCGCCCTGGTGCTGAACTATACGCTGCAGCGCCCAGGTGGCTTTGGCGGCCGCCCGGCGGCTGTCGTGACCGGACCCGGCGCGCCCAGTTTTGACGTCGTGCGCATCGATCCCAAAGGCAACATGGTCATGGCCGGGCGCGCCCAGCCCGGTGTGGTCGTGGTGATTCTCGATGGCGACAAGGAAATCGGCCGCGTCACCGCCGATGCCCGCGGCGAATGGGTCTTCCTGCCGACCACACCGATATCCCCCGGCACGCGCCAGTTTTCGCTGCGGGCCCCCGGCCCCGGCGGCAAGGAGCTCAACTCCGAGAAGGTCGTGGTCATGTCGGTGCCCGAACGCAACGGCGAGATCCTGATCGTTGAGCAGTCCCGCGAAGGCGGGCGCAGCCGCGTGCTGCAGGGCCCCAATGCACCCGGCACAGGCTCGTTGACGGTTGAAGCCATCGACTACAGCGCCGACGGCAAATTCGCCCTTAGCGGCAAGGCTGACCCTGGAAGCACCATCCAGATCTATCTCGACAACGAATTTATCGGCCGCGCCACGGCGACGGAAAAGGGCACCTGGGAGGTCGAGCCGAAAAGCAAGGCCGCCGCCGGCAAGCACACCATCCGCGCCGACCAGCTGGGCCTCAACAACAACGTCATCTCGCGCCTCGAGGTGCCTTTCACGCTCGACCCCGCCCAAGCCACCATGCCGCCCGGCTCGGTCACCATCGTCTATGGCAACAGCCTCTGGCGCATCGCCCGGAGGACCTACGGCGAGGGCGTGATGTACAGCCTGATTTATGAGGCCAACAAGGACCAGATCAAGGACGCCAACCTGATCTACCCCGGTCAGGTCTTCAATCTGCCCTCGAAAAACCGCCCCTAGTCGGCTTATCTGCCTCTTCCTCCTGATTTTTTTTGCCGGCAATGTTATGACTGGCTGGCGTCCCGGCGTGGCATGCCCCCGGCGCGAGAAATGGAAGGAATGCTTACGTGTCCACCTCTGAAATGAAATCCGCCGAGATCGGCTGGCGTGACTATCTCCTGCCGCCGCTGCATCCGGAAGGTCCGGGATTCGTTGCTATTTTTGCGCTCGGAGCGCTCATCTTGTGGTGGATCTGGACGCCACTCGGGCTGGTGGGACTCGCGCTTACGATCTGGTGCTTCTTCTTCTTCCGTGATCCCGACCGGGTCACCCCGACCCGCCCCGGCCTGGTGGTCAGCCCCGCCGACGGCACGGTGCAGTTGATTGGGCCCGCCGTCCCGCCGCTCGAATTGGGCATCGGCACGGAACCGATGCTCCGCGTCAGCGTTTTCATGAGTGTGTTCGACTGCCATGTGAATCGTGCGCCGATCGCCGGCGCCGTTATCAAGGACGAATACACACCGGGAAAATTCCTCAATGCGACCTTGGACAAAGCCAGTGAAGACAATGAACGTCAGGCCTTGGTCATCCGAACAGCCGACGGACGGGACTTTGCCGTGGTCCAAATTGCGGGCCTGGTCGCGCGGCGTATCCGCTGCGATGTGCGCGAAGGTCAGCACGTCTTGACCGGCCAACGTTTTGGCATGATCCGCTTCGGCAGCCGGTTGGATGTTTATTTGCCCAAGGGCGTCGCCCCGCTGGTGGTCGTCGGCCAGAAGGCGGTCGCCGGTGAAACCGTGCTCGCCGATATGAATAGCGATGAAACCATGCGCGAAGGTGAAGTGCGTTGATGGATGACAGCCGCCCCGATGCAGTCGATCCTGAACATGACGACGACCCGGTTGAGCGGCCGCGGCGGCGCAGGTTCGGCGGTGGCGTCATGGGCGGCGCTGCCCGGCGGCGTCTGCAAAGCCTGTCGTTCAACCGGATCTTCCCAAATATCCTGACTCTGCTTGCGCTGTGCGCAGGGCTTACCGCCATACGCTACGGCATCAACAGCCAGTGGGACCGCGCGGCGGTCGCGCTGGTGATCGCCGCCATGCTGGACGGTGTGGACGGCCGCGTTGCACGCATGCTGCGCTGCACGACCAAATTCGGCGCGGAACTGGATTCCTTGGCTGATGCTGTAAGTTTCGGCGTGGCGCCTGCAATGCTGATGTATTTGTGGGTCATGCACGATGCCGGCGGCATCGGCTGGGCGCTCTGCCTCTTGCATGCGGTCTGCTGCGTCCTGCGCCTGGCCCGCTTCAATACCATGGTCGGGCAGCCGGGTTTGCCGGCCTGGGCGCACAACTACTTCACCGGCGTACCCTCGCCGGGCGGGGCTGGCATTGCCATCATGCCGCTGATTCTCTGGCTTTATGCCGGCTCTGACTTTTTGATGTCGCCCGTGCTGGCCGGCGCTTTTCTGCTGACGTCGTCCATCTTGATGGTCAGCCGCGTGCCGGTTTATGCCGGCAAACACATGCGGCTGAAACCGCAATGGGTGCTGCCGCTAATGATCTTCATCGGGGCCTTTGCTGCCTTCCTGGTGACCGACCCCTGGGCGACGCTGAGCCTCGTGGGCCTGCTCTACCTGGTCACCATTCCACTCAGCGCGGCGTCGTTCCGGCGCCTTGAGAAACGCGCCCAGGCCGAAACCGCTGCTGCGACTTCGGGCCCCGCCGCCTAATCAGCCGCAACCGGGTAGGTGGCTTCGTCCAAGGCGCCTTCGCGCTGGTGGGCCGTGGCCATCAGCATGTAAACCGCGGGCACCACGAACAGCGTGAAAAGCGTGCCGATCGAGATGCCCGTCGCTATGACCAGGCCAATACTAAAGCGCGACGCGGCGCCCGCACCGCTCGCAAACACCAGCGGGAACACACCAAACACCATTGCGGCGGTGGTCATCATGATTGGGCGCAGACGGATGCTGGCTGACGCCTCGATGGCTTCTAATTTTGTCTTGCCGGCTTTCTGCATCTCGTTGGCAAACTCCACCAGCAGGATGCCGTGTTTGCTGATCAGGCCCATGAGCGTGACCAATCCTACTTGCGTGTAGATGTTCAAGGTGGCGCCGCCGATGCCGATGTTGATGAAGATCAGCGCGCCGGCAATGGACATGGGCACCGACACCAGGATGATCACCGGGTCACGGAAGCTTTCAAACAGTGCTGCCAAGGCGAGATAAATGATGATCAGCGCAAAGCCGAAGGTCACTACGAAACCGCTGGATTCCTTGATGAACTGGCGCGTCGGGCCGCCGTAATCGACGAAGTAGCCCGCCGGCAGAGTGCGCGTGGCCAGATCCTGCAGATACGCCGTCGCGGTTCCCAGGCTGACGCCTGGCATCGGCACACCCTGGACCGTCGACGAGGCAAGCTGCTGGAAGTGATTGATGGCTTCCGGCACGGTCTTGGTCGAGATGGTGGCGATGGTCGACAACGGCAACGTCGTGCCGTTTGGCGCACGGATATGATAGTCGAGCAATTGCTCGGTGTTGAGACGCGAGCTCTGCTGCACCTGGGGAATGACTTTGTACGACCGTCCCTCGATGCTGAAGTAATTGACGTACCCGCCGCCCAGCATCGCCGACATCGCATTGCCGACGTCGCTCATGGTCAGGCCAAGCTGAGCCGCCTTATCGCGGTCGATCTCGATATTGGACTGCGGACGGTTAATCTTGAGGTCGGAGTTCAGGAAGATGAACATGCCGCTTTTCAGGGCTTCCTGCATGAAAGCCGAGCTGACGTCGTTCAGCTGGTTGAAGGACTGCGTGGTGCCGATGGAGAACTGCACCGGCAGGCCCTGAGCGCCCGGCAGGGACGGCGGCGCAAACACTGCGACTTGGCTGCCCGGGATCATATTGTAGTCCTGCTGCATGGCTTGCTGGATCTGCGCCACCGAGCGGCTGCGCTTCTCCCAGGGTTTCATCACGAAGCCGGAGATCGACTGTCCCGGAAAATCCATCTGGAACATGTGCTCAACTTCTTCGTGTTTCGCTGCATAGCCGCGCAACTGTTTGCCGTACATCAGGCGCTGTTCCAGCGTGGAATTCGTCGAGGGTGTCGAGAAGGCGATCAGGAAGCCTTCGTCCTCGGCTGGCGCCAGTTCGCTGCGCGAGCCGCTATAGAGGAAGTAGATGCTGGACAGGATGATGGCGGCGAACACCAGCGTCACAGAAATCGTCTGCAGACTGGCGCGTAGCAAGCGCATGTAACCTTGGTGCACACGGTCGAACTGGCGATCAATGAAGGCTACCAGTGCCTTTTCCCAGTTGCTGACGGGTGCGCCACGCGGCCGCAGCATGCGCGAGCACATCATCGGCGACAGCGTGAGGGCAATGATTGCGGAAATCGTCACGGCGCCGATCAACGTCAGCGCGAATTCCTTAAACAGCGTGCCGGTTAGCCCCCCTTGGAAGCCCACGGGCACGTAGACCGCCACCAGCACGATGGTCATGGCAATAATCGGTCCACCCAGCTCGCGCGCCGCGCGTATGGCGGCCGGTATGGGCTGCATGCCTTCTTCCAGATGGCGGGTGACGTTTTCGACGACAATGATGGCGTCGTCCACCACCAGACCAATGGCCAATACCAGCGCCAAGAGAGTGAGCAGATTGATCGAGAAACCGAAGGCCAACATCATCGCGAAGGTGCCAACCAGCGACAGCGGCATGGCGATGGTGGGGATGAACACCGCGCGCGGCGAGCCCATGAAGGCAAAAACCACGAACGTGACGATCACCAGGGCCTCGACCAGCGTGCTGATCACTTCGTTGATGGCCGAGTTGACGAAGTTGGTGGCGTCATAAACAATTTCGCCATCAAGACCGGCCGGAAGGTTGGCCTGGATTTCAGGAAACACGGCGCGCACGCCCTTGATGACGTCAAGCAGGTTGGCGCCAGGGGCGATATTGATGCCCATGCTGACGCTGTCCTTGCCGTCGAAGGAGAAGTTGGACTCGTAGTCCTCCGAACCCAGCGTCACCTTGGCGACGTCCTTCAGGCGTACGATGGCGTCGCCTTGGCCCTTGATGACCAGGTTCTCGAATTCCTCAACCGTATGCACGCCTGTCGAGGCGGTCAGTGTGGTTTGAGTCATCAGCCCCTTGGTGTTGCCGATGCCTGAGATGTAGTCGTTTTGTCCCAGCTTATCGCGCACGTCGCCGGCCGTCAGGGAGTAGGCGGCGAGCTTGGCAGGGTCGAGCCAGGCCCGCAGGGCAAAGTTCTGGCCGCCGAGTATTTCGGCGTTCTGCACGCCTTCCACGGCCTGCAATTTGGGCTGAACCACGCGCACCAGATAGTCGGTGATTTTGTTCTGCGGCAGCACCGTGCTGTAGAAGCCCATGTACATCGAGGCCGTGCCGAGGCCGGCGCTGACCGCCAGGATCGGCTGCTGAGACTGAGGGGGTAAACTGTTGATGGCGGCGTTGACCTTGGTGTTGATCTCGGTCAGCGCGCGGTTGGAATCATAGTTCAGGCGCAGGTTGACGGTGATCGTCGACAGGCCGCTGCGGCTGCTGGAGGTCATGTAATCGATGCCGTTGGCCTGAGCGATGGCGTTTTCCAAAGGCGTGGTAATGAAGCCCGCGACCACGTCCGGGTCGGCGCCGTAGTAGGACGTCGTCACCGTCACCACGCCGCTTTCGGTGTGGGGATACTGCTGAATGGACAGCGCGCCCAGCGCGCGCAGGCCAAGCACCAAGATCGTCAGGCTGACGACGGTGGCAAGCACCGGACGGGTGACAAAGATATCGGTGAACTTCATGTCGGTAACCTCGCCCTTACAGCTTATTGATCCAATGCTTTATTGATCGACCGGCTTCGGGTTCGGGCTATTGGGTGGCTGCACGGCGTTATTGATGATCAGCGGTGAGTCGTTCTGAAGTTTTAACTGGCCGGCGGTGATCACCTTGTCGCCTTCCTTCACGCCTTCGAACACCGCCACCTGATCGCCGCGCGTCGGGCCGGTGACGACGAAGGTCTGGCGGGCCTTGTACTTGGGCTGGCCTTTGTCGTCCTTGCCGTCTTCCTGGGCGATGTAAACCGTATCGCCGTATGGGTTGTAGGTGATCGCGGTTTGCGGCAGCGTGATGTAACGCTGCGCCTTGCCGGTATCGATATCGACTGTGACAGATGTTCCCGGCAGCAGTTTCAGCGTCGGGTTCTTCAAAGTTGCCCGCACCAGCACGTTGCGGCTCGCGGTTTCGACCTTCGGATTGATCGCGGAAATCTGGCCGACGTTGCCCCCGTCGGTCTCGCTATCGACCTTCACAATCGCCTTCTGGCCAGCCTCGATGCGGTTGACCTGCAGCGCCGGCAGATAGAAGTCGGCGTAAATCGGGTCCAGCGCCTGCAGCGTGACGATAGGGGTGCCAGGCGTCAGGTATTGACCCACGTCAACCGCGCGCACGCCCAGGCGGCCCGAAAACGGCGCCTTGACGATCTTTTTGTTCAGCGTGGCGCGCGCCTCTTCGACCGCCGCACGCGCGCTTTTCAAGTTGGCGGCATCGACGTCTAGCGAGGCCCGGCTGATAGCCTTGGCCTCGAATTGCTTCGTGTTGCGCTCAAAGGTGCTCGCGGACAAAGCTGCCGAAGCCTCCAGTGAACGCAGGCGGGCTTCGTCATCTTCGGCACGCAGACGCAGAAGCACCGTGCCGGCCTTCACGTCTTCGCCGCCGGTGAACATGATCTCCTCGACAATCCCAGGCACTTCCAGCGAAAGATCGGCCCCCTTGGCGGCCTTCAGGCTGCCGACGGCGTTCACCGTTGGCTGCCAGTTGTCCATCTGGGCGGTTATGGTCGAGACCGTCTGCGGCGGCGCGCCTTGCGAGGCGAAGTACTTCTTGATCATCACGCCTTTGAAAACACCGAAGCCGAAAATCAGCCCCAGCACTACACCGACGGCGACCAGCATGATCACCATGCGTTTCATTGTTACGTTCATCTTCGGTCTCTCGATTACTTGTTGTCTGCGACGGTATTTTCGGCGGTATCGTCTTTGTTTTCCGGGCGGTTCCACCAGCCGCCGCCCAAGGCTACGAACAGCGCGGCGGTGTCGGCGTAGCGCGCACTTTGCGACTGCACGAGCGCGATGCGCGCCTGCTGATAGGTGCGCTGTGCATCAAGCAGCGTGAGGAAATTGGTGGCGCCGGACTGATAGCGGTTCTGGGCGATCTCCAGGTTTTGGGCCGCCGCGCGTTCCGCCTCCAGCTGTGCCTTGACGGCTTCGGCATCTACCTCGAGCGCGCGCAACACGTCAGAGACATTCTGGAACGCCCCCAAAACAGTGCCGCGGTATTGCGCGGCGGCGGCGTCGTAGGCGGCCACGGCCGCGCGGCGTTTGTGTAAAAGCTCGCCGCCGTGGAAGATTGGCTGGACCAGTCCGCCGCTTAAGGTCCAGATGCCGGAGCTCGCCGCGAACAGCTGGTCGAAGGCTGAGGCGGAGCTGCCGTAGGTGGCGCCCAGCGAGATCTGCGGCAGCATCATCGCCGTCGCGAATCCGATGTCGGCGCTCGCGGCGTGCATCACTTCCTGCGCGGCACGGATATCGGGGCGCTGCTCGACAAGTTGTGACGGCAGACTCACCGGCAGCGTTACTGGCAGCTGCAGCGCGCCGAGGTCGAATTCTTCCGCAACGCGATCAGGGAAACGGCCGGTCAGGGCCAGTAGCTGGTTATTGGTCTGGAAAAGCTGCTTCTGCAGCTGCGGAAGCTGCGCGCGCGTCTGCGCGACGGCGGTCAGTTGGGTCAAAACGTCGGCTTCCGCCACGCCACCCAGCTCCAATTGCTTTTGCAGAACGCCGAGCTGCTGTTCCTGGGCATCGAGAATTGTTTGCGTCGCGGCCACCTGGGCCCGCAGCGAGGCCTGCTGTACAGCAGTCACGACAACGTTGGACGTCAGGGTGAGGTAAGCGGCCTCCATCTGGAAGCGCGCCTGCTCGGTCTGGGCGCGGGTTCCTTCCAAGGCGCGGCGCGAGGCACCGAAAATATCCAGCGCATAGGATACCGACACCGAGGCGGTTGTCACGGTATACGCTGGAATTGTCACCGCAGTCGGCCCGCCGAAATTCCCGTAGCTCTTCTGGCGCCGTGCATCGAGATGACCGTCCACCGAAGGAATGAGCACGCTCTTGGTTGCAGAAAGGTTTTCCTGCGCCTGACGCAATGAGGCTTGCGCGGCCTGTAGGCTCGGATTGTTGCGGATCGCCAGCTCGATCAAACCGTTGAGCTGCGGCGATTGAAACAGCGTCCACCACTGCGCAGTGATGTTTTCGCCGACGATAAATTTCTGTGCACTGCCGCCGGGAACGGCGGCTGACGCCGTCTCGGCGGGCAGGGGCGTGCCGGTGAAGCCGTTCACGTCTGGAGCGGCCGGACGTTCGAAATCGGGGCCGACCGCGCAGCCGGCCAATATCAGGCTGAGGGCCGCAGCACTTGTGATTTTTTTTGCCAACGCCACTGCTTCGTTTCCTTAAGGCCGGGCTTTTCAATCTCGATCGGAAGCGTCATTCCGAGATTCCATGCCCGCGCGGCCTGGTCTCGAAAATCGCCAACGTTTTCGGGGGGTAAAGCGGACGCCCAACCAGCTTACACAACGCTCACGTGTAAGCTGCCTTACACAGGCGGGTTTCTATCGGAATGGCGGGCTGCGGGCAATACAGATTGCTGCATTGCGGGGTATGTTCAAATTGTTGTGATCGCAGCGCATTAACCCCTTTTGGGGAAGGATGTTTACACTGCTGTTACAAACCGCGCGGACGCCCACTTTTGCCGGGGCGTTTGCTGGTGGATTTACGGGCGGCGGCTTGGGACGGCAGCCGTGAAGCCTTAGGCCGGGGCCCTGACGCGCCGGCCTCGCCGTCGTCAGCTTCCCCCAGCCGTTCGCCGCCGGGCTCGCCGCTGTATTCCAGTTCCATCATTTCCAGGCGCTTGATCTCATCGCGCAATCTGGCTGCTTCCTCAAATTCAAGGTCCGCGGCAGCCGCGCGCATCTTCTTATCCATGTCGTCAATCGTCGCGCGCAGGTTATGGCCGAGAAGGTGGGGCTCATCGGCCAGGCCCGTATCAACCGTCACCCGGTCCTGCTCGTAAACGCTGTCCAGCACGTCCGAAATCCTTGAGCGGATGGAGGCCGGCGTTATGCCGTTGGCAACGTTGAAGGCCTGCTGCTTTTCGCGGCGGCGGTTGGTTTCGCGAATGGCAGCTTCCAGCGATCCGGTCATGCGGTCGGCGTAGAGCAGCACGCGGCCTTCTAGATTGCGCGCCGCACGGCCGATCGTCTGAATCAGCGAGCGCTCCGAGCGTAGGAACCCTTCTTTGTCGGCATCGAGAATGGCCACAAGGCCGCACTCGGGAATATCCAGGCCTTCACGCAGCAGGTTGATGCCCACGAGGACATCGAAGGCGCCCAGGCGCAGATCCCGAATGATCTCGATGCGCTCCAGAGTCTCGATATCCGAGTGCATGTAGCGCACGCGAATGCCGTGCTCATGAAAATATTCGGTTAAGTCCTCGGCCATGCGCTTGGTCAGCGTAGTCACCAACGTCCGCATGCCTTTGGCCGCCACGGCTTTGCACTCGGCCAGCAGGTCGTCGACCTGCTTGTCGGCGGGCCGGATGATGCAGACCGGATCGATCAGGCCTGTCGGGCGGATCAGCTGTTCGACAAAGGCGCCGCCCGTGCGCTCAAGCTCCCAATTGCCGGGCGTCGCCGACACATAAACCGTGTTGGGACGCATGACGTTCCATTCCTCGAACTTCAAGGGACGGTTGTCACAACAGGACGGCAGGCGGAAGCCGTATTCAGCCAGCGTCGATTTGCGCACGAAGTCGCCTTTGAACATGCCGCCGATCTGCGACACCGCGACGTGACTTTCGTCGACGAACAGCAGCGCGTCCTCGGGCAAATATTCAAACAGCGTCGGCGGCGGCTCGCCGGCGTTGCGGCCGGTGAGATAACGCGAATAGTTTTCAATGCTTTTGCAGTGCCCGGTGGTTTCCATCATTTCGAGATCGAACATCGTGCGCTGCTCAAGGCGCTGGGCCTCCAGCAACTTGCCCTGGGCATGAAACTGCTCCAGGCGCTGTTTCATCTCGACCTTGATGCCTTTCATGGCCTGGGACAGGGCCGGGCGCGGCGTCACGTAGTGACTGCCGGGATAAACAACCTCCTCCGTCAACGTCGCCGTCTTCTCGCCGGTCAGCGGATCGAACTCATGGATGAATTCAATGTCGTCGCCGAACAGCGATACCCGCCAGGCGCGGTCCTCGTAGTGGGCCGGGAAGATTTCAACCACGTCGCCGCGTACGCGGAAGGTGCCGCGGTGAAAATCGATGTCGTTGCGTTTGTACTGCAGCGCGACCAGCTGCTTGACAAGTTCAGCGCGCGGGAAGACCGCGCCTTCCTTAAGTGTGATGGTCATGCTGGCATAGGACTCGACTGAGCCGATGCCGTAGATGCAGCTGACCGAGGCCACGATGATGGTGTCGCGGCGTTCCAGAATCGCGCGCGTCGCCGCGTGGCGCATGCGGTCGATCTGCTCGTTGATGCTGGAGTCTTTCTCGATATAGGTGTCGGTGCGCGGAACATAGGCTTCCGGCTGGTAGTAGTCGTAATAGGACACAAAATATTCGACGGCGTTCTCGGGGAAGAAAGACTTCATCTCGCCGTACAACTGCGCCGCCAGGGTCTTGTTTGGCGCCAGAATGAGGGCCGGCCGGCCCATTTGCGCGATCACATGCGCCATCGTGAAAGTCTTGCCCGACCCGGTCACGCCGAGCAGCACCTGGTCGCGATCCTGTTTCTCCAAGCCGGCAACCAATTCCTTGATGGCGCCAGGCTGATCACCGGCTGGCGTAAAGCCGCTGACCAGCTTGAAATTCGCCCGCGGACCGGCGGGCGGCTTGGCGTACAGGGGGACGGAAACAGGCATATTTGACACCCTCGATTTCGTCATACATAGGACAGACCCCGGTCCTGTGCCACTGCTCCGCAGAAGTCTTTTTCGGCGGTTTTCCTGGCCTCAACGCGGTTGCGGGGCGCCCCGCCCGGCAGTATTGTCCCGCGCGCTTGATGGGACTTTTCTCATCGCCATTTTCAGGAGCCACCCCCGTGTCGATTCTCGCCAAACGCCTTGATGCCGTGAAGCCCTCGCCGACCATCGCGGTCACGACCAAGGCTGCCGAGCTCAAAGCCAAGGGTCTGGATGTCATCGGCCTTGGCGCCGGCGAGCCGGATTTCGACACGCCGGAGCACATCCGCAATGCGGGCAAAGCCGCCATCGACCGCGGCGAGACGCGTTATACGCCGACCAATGGCATGCCGGCGCTGCGCAAGGCCATCGTCGATAAGTTCAAGCGCGAAAACGGACTGACCTACACGGCCGACCAGGTGACGCTCGGCGTCGGCGGCAAGCAGGTGATCTTTAATGCCGTGCTCGCTACCGTGCAGGATGGCGATGAAGTCGTTATCCCGACGCCGTACTGGGTCAGCTATTCGGATATCGTTTTGATGTTCGGGGGCAAGCCGGTATTCGTGGAATGCGGCGAAAACAGCCGCTTCAAACTCTCGGCCGAAGCGCTCGAGGCCGCCATTACGCCCAAGACCAAGTGGCTGATCCTCAATTCGCCCAACAATCCGACGGGTGCGGCTTACACCGAAAAAGAGCTGCGCGGCATTGCCGACGTGCTCCTGCGCCATCCGCATGTCTGGGTGATGACCGACGACATCTACGAACACCTGACCTACGACGGCTTTAAATTCAACACCATCGCGCAGGTCGAGCCGAAGCTGATGGACCGCACGCTAACCATCAATGGCGTGTCGAAGGCCTTCTCCATGACCGGTTGGCGTCTCGGCTATGCCTGCGGTCCCTTGTCGTTGATTAAGGCAATGAACATGGTTCAGTCGCAGTCGGCCTCCCATCCGACCTCGATTACGCAGTCGGCGTCGGTCGTTGCGCTTAACGACCCCCTGGATTTTATTGCGCCGCGCAACGAAGCCTTCAAGCGCCGCCGCGACCTGGTAGTCAAAATGCTGAACGAGGCTCCTGGCATCACCTGCCAGACTCCCGAAGGCGCCTTCTACGTCTATCCGTCCTGCGCCGGCGCGATTGGCAAGACCACGCCCAAGGGCCGCAAGATCACCAACGACACCGACTTTGTCGAAGCCCTCCTCGACGAAGCCCTGGTGGCCGTGGTCCAGGGTGCAGCCTTTGGCCTTTCACCCTATTTCCGCATCTCCTACGCCACGGCCGACGAGGCTCTGGTGAAGGCCTGCACACGCATCCAGGCGTTCTGCGCTGCGCTGAAATAGGCTTAAGCCGGTCAATAAAGCCAAACGGCGCCCCAAAAAGGCGCCGTTTTTGCTTGGCTGAGCGTGATCACATACCCCCATAAAGTTTTCGCCCCGAGGGGGGAGGACCCTCGGGGCGAAAGTTTCTAGAGGGAGGCTTCGACACCTGATTAGACGTAGCCGGGGTTTTACCCCTGGCGATGGTGTTGTTCGGGGGGAGGACCCTAGAACACCCCGTCTACCCTTAGACCATGCGGCGTCCGGGGGAGGACCGTTCACCGCAAGTTTCCTTGTTACTCGGCCGCTTCGGGGGGAGGACCCGATTGCTGCGTTGCAACATCTGAAGAGACATTACCCACAAAAACCCAGCATTTCCAATGCAAATTGATCATGCCGCTATGCAGCATGCGCATAACTATGGGGGTGTTTTTGGCGGTTATCCCAAGGGACGTGACAACGTCGCAGAGTGGCGGATTGCCTCTAGCCAGCCAAATTTTACGCCAAAAAAAGACCATTTGGTTCATTTGACTATTTTTTAATCGGCTCAACAGCCCTACTTTAGTTCCGCCAATAGATTCAAAAATCTTAGCTGGCGGTCCTCAAAGTGTCCGACGACTGGGCTGCGACCACGGTCAATTGCGACCGGGCCCGGGCGATTTCACGTACCAGGTAATCCCTGAACACTGCGACACGGGCGGAATTACGCAATTCCTCGGGATAAACGAAATAGGCGTCGATCGGCGTGCCTTCCAAGTCGGGCAGCACCTGAACAATTCCGCGGCCTTCTTGCAGGAAATACTCGGGCAGCGGTCCGATTCCGATTCCCGCCTTCACCGCGCGATAGATGCCGTAGAGATTGTTGACGCGTAAGGTCGAGCGGCAATTGATGTTGTTCTTGTTGAGAATCTCCGCGAGCCAATGCACGGCGCTGGTCGGCGCAACACCTTCGCCGAACAGCACGACGTCATGCTGGTTCAAATCCGCTAGCGTCTGCGGCAACCCGCGCTCCTTCAGGTATTCCGGCGAGGCGTAGAGATTCGAACGTAGTGTACCGAGGTGACGCTGCACCAGATCGGGCTGCTTCGGCTCGTTGAAGCGAATTGCCACATCGGCCTCGCGCATGGCCAGGTCGAGTTCCTGGTCGTCGAGGCGCAGCGTGACTTCAATATCCGGATAGGTGCGGATGAATTCCTTCAGACGCCCGGTCAGCCATACCGAACCGAAGGCAACTGTCGTGGTCACGCGCAATGTGCCCTCGGCATTCTCTTTGGTCTCGGTCAGCAGGCTTTCGACGTTGTTCAGCTTGGCAAAAACGTCGTGCACGGTTTTGTACAGCAGGTCGCCTTGCTCGGTGAGGATCAGACCGCGCGCGTGGCGATGAAACAGGCTAACACCCAAAGCTTCCTCAAGCGCGCTGATCTGGCGGCTGACCGCAGATTGGCTAAGGTTCAAAGTTTCGCTGGCATGGGTGAAGCTGCCGGCTTCGGCTACGGCGTGAAACACCCGCAATTTATCCCAATCGAGACGTCCGTTGCTGCGTAGCGGCATGGCTCGCCCTTTCCCCGTCAGATCCTCTGCGCAAATGGCAGAGGGGTGGGTTTAACCATTGGCGGCGAGGAAGCGATCAGCTTCCAGTGCCGCCATGCACCCCGTTCCGGCCGCGGTCACCGCCTGCCGGTAGACATGGTCCTGTACGTCGCCTGCGGCAAAGACGCCGGGAATATTGGTGCGCGTGGAATCCGCCTGCGTAATGAGGTAGCCGTTCTCATCCATATCCAGCACGCCCTTGAACAGGTCGGTGTTCGGCGTGTGGCCGATGGCGACGAACAGACCATCGGTCTTGATCTCTTCGGTCGCTCCGGTCTTGACGTTCTTCAGGCGCACGCCCGTCACGCCCAAGGGGCCTTCCTTGCCGATGACTTCCTCGACGGCGGAATCCCAGACCACTTTGACCTTCGGATGATCGAACATGCGCTTTTGCAGGATCTTCTCTGCGCGCAGCGAATCACGGCGATGTACCAGCGTCACTTTGGTCGCGTGGTTGGTGAGGTAAAGCGCTTCCTCGACGGCGGTATTGCCGCCGCCGACGACCACGACTTCCTTGCCGCGGAAGAAAAAGCCGTCACAGGTGGCGCAAGCCGATACGCCGAAGCCCTGGTATTTCTTTTCAGACTCGAGGCCAAGCCAGCGCGCCGAAGCGCCTGTGGTCACAATCAAGGTATCGGCCGTGTAGACATCGCCCGAATCGCCGGTGCAGGTGAACGGCCGTTTGGACAGGTCGATGCTGACGACCAGGTCGTGCATGACCCTGGCGCCGACGTGCTCGGCCTGCTTTTGCATCTGTTCCATCAGCCAAGGGCCCTGGATGACGTCCGGAAAGCCCGGATAGTTCTCCACGTCCGTGGTGATGGTCATTTGACCGCCGGGCTGCATGCCCGCGACGATGATGGGCGCCAGATTGGCACGGGCGGCATATATGGCGGCCGTTAGGCCGGCAGGGCCGGAGCCCAGGATCAGTACTTTGGTGCGCGTATTAGCCATGATGCATAACGAGACGCGAAAAATGCCTTAAAAAGCGGGGTGCGATGCAATATTGCAGGGTAACATAGAGTTGCTATGCGTATGGCGCAAGGCAACCGCCCCTCACGGTCCTGCGACCTGCCTGCGGCGCCGTTACGTCAAACCCTGCAATTAATCTTTCCTATTGCGGGACTCGGGGGCGTCTTTGTAATAATATTTCGCATAGGCGGCGCTCGCGCCGCGGGGGAATCTCTTCAAACACAAGGCACACGATGCAAAGGGTGAAGCTCGACCGCATTGATCGCCAGATTCTGAGCGATTTGCAGAACGATGGGCGAATGACCAATGTGGACCTAGCGCAGCGCGCCGGTATTTCGGCCCCGCCTTGCTTGCGCCGCGTACGCGCCCTGGAGCAGGCCGGATACATCAAGGGCTACCATGCCCAGCTGGACCCGGCGACATTGGGGTATACGGTCACCGTCTTCGCCCACGTCGGGCTTAATAGCCAAGCGGAAGCCGACCTGACGGCCTTCGAGGCCCTAGTGAAGGAATGGCCCGAGGTGCGCGAGTGTCACATGCTGGCCGGCGAGACTGATTTCCTGCTCAAAATCGTCGCTAAAGACTGGGACGCCTATCAGCGGTTTGTCACCGAGAAACTCACTGCGGCCCCGAAAGTCGCCAACGTGAAGTCGGCCCTGGCGATCCGCAGCGCCAAAAGCCTGCCCGGCGTGCCGATTGCTGTTGATGGTGACAAACCGGCCCAACCGCCCCTGACGTTGCCGGCTGAATAGGTAGCGAAACCCGCGCCTATTTGAATTTTACTTTGAGGACTTCGTAGGCTTTTCCGCCACCGGGCGCAGTGACTTCAGCCGTATCACCTTCGGTCTTGCCGATGAGCGCGCGGCCCAAGGGCGATTGCACCGAGATCTTCTTCTTATTGATGTCGGCCTCGTAAGGCCCAACGATCTGGTAGGTCGTCTCTTCGTCGGTATCCACGTCGGCGACGGTCACCGACGCACCAAACCGGACTACCTTGCCCGTTAGCTTCGATAGATCAATAACGTCGGCGCGACTGACGATGTCCTCGAGTTCCAGGATGCGGCCCTCGATGAAGCTCTGCTTCTCGCGTGCAGCATGATACTCGGCGTTTTCCGACAGATCGCCGTGCTCGCGCGCTTCGGCGATCTGTTTGATCACCGAGTAGCGCTCAATGGTTTTCAGCTGGTGCAGCTCTTCTTTGAGCGGCTCCAGGCCTTCTGCCGTCATGGGAATTTTTTCAACCACGCGAGGCCCCAGCCTTAAAGAACAGAACGGCCCACGCCGGGATGGCGCGGGCTTCGGACTTAGATTCGGTTTCGCCTGTTACCGTCTAAAATAGGACTGGAGCGGTGCTACATCAAGGGGCCCGTCCTTAAGGGCTCTAATGGCTGAAACAGCCGCTTCCGCCCCTGCCAGGGTCGTATAGTGACAGATATTGCGGGTCAGCGCCGTGCGGCGGATGGTGAAACTGTCCTTGAGAGACTGCGCGCCGTCGGTGGTGTTAACCACCAACTGGACTTGGCCGGAAATCATGCCGTCGACGCAATGGGGGCGTCCTTCGGCGACTTTATTGACCACTTCCACAGGTAAGCCAAGGCCGTCGAGCACTTTCTGGGTGCCGCGCGTGGCAATTACCTTGAAACCGAGGTCGAGCAGCCCTTTGGCCAGCTTGGCCGCCGCCGGCTTGTCGCTGTCGCGCAGCGAGAGAAAAGCGGTGCCGGCCAGCGGCAGATTGATGCCGGCGCCCAACTGCGACTTGGCATAGGCGCGCGGGAAGTCGCGGTCGAGGCCCATGACCTCGCCTGTCGATTTCATTTCCGGGCCCAGTACGATGTCGACGCCAGGGAAGCGGTTGAAGGGGAATACGGCTTCCTTGACCGCCACATGGCCCGAGGGACCTTTGCTCTCATAGTCGGCGCCGAGATTGAACTCTTTCAGCTTGGCGCCTGCCATGACGCGCGCGGCGATCTTAGCCACAACGACGCCGGTGGCCTTGGCGACGAAGGGCACGGTGCGGCTCGCGCGCGGATTAACCTCGAGAATGTAGACCACGCCGTCTTTGACCGCGTACTGGACGTTCATCAGGCCCACGACCTTCAGCGCCGTGGCCAGGGCGACGGTCTGGCGCTTGATCTCAGCCACCGTGTCCTTGGGCAGCGAGTAGGGCGGCAGCGAGCAAGCTGAGTCGCCCGAGTGGATGCCGGCTTCCTCGATGTGCTCCATGATGCCGGCGATATACACGTCGGTGCCGTCGGCGATGGCATCGACGTCCACTTCGATGGCGCCCGAGAGATAGCTGTCGATCAGCACCGGGTTGTCGCCGGTCACTTTCACAGCCTGCTTGATGTAGTTCTTGAGGCCCGCGTCGTCATGGACGATCTGCATGGCGCGCCCGCCCAGCACGTATGAGGGCCGGATGACCACGGGATAACCAATGCGGTTCGCGGCCGCCAAAGCCTCTTCGGTGGTCCGCGCGGTGCCGTTGGCCGGCTGGCGCAACTTCAGCTCTTCCAGCAGGCGCTGGAAACGCTCGCGGTCTTCGGCGAGGTCGATGGCGTCGGGTGATGTGCCGAGGATCGGAATGCCGGCGGCTTCGAGATCGTGGGCCAGCTTCAGGGGCGTCTGTCCCCCCAACTGCACGATCACGCCCAGCACTTTGCCGTTCTTCTGCTCGGTGGTGATCAGCTCGATCACATCTTCCGGCGTCAGCGGCTCGAAGTACAAGCGGTTCGACGTGTCGTAGTCGGTCGAGACGGTCTCGGGATTGCAGTTGACCATGATGGTCTCGAACCCAGCGTCGCGCAGCGCAAAGGCCGCGTGCACACAGCAGTAATCGAACTCGATGCCCTGGCCGATGCGGTTGGGACCGCCGCCGAGAATGATGATCTTGTTCTTGTCCGAAGGCTCGGACTCGCACTCTGCCGGATTGATGCCGTCGCCTTCGTAGCAGGAATACATGTAAGGCGTCGGCGAACGGAACTCTGCCGCGCAGGTGTCGATGCGCTTGTAAACCGGGCGTACGTCCAGCTTGCGACGGGCGGCGGAGACATCGGCAGTCTTGCCGTTCACCAGCTGCGCCAGGCGCTTGTCCGAAAAGCCCAGTTTCTTAAGCTTCAGCATGTCCTGACGGTTGGTGGGGATGCCCTTCGCCCGCACCACATTCTCGGCATCGACGATGGTCTTGAACTGGCCGAGGAACCACGGATCGAACTTGGTGATGGCGTGGATCTCTTCAATGGTCATGCCGGCGCGTAATGCTTGCGCCGCCACCAGGATGCGTTCGGGCAGCGGCTTTGCGAGGGCGATGCGCAGCGTATCCTGATCCATCGTCGGCACGCCGTTGTCTTCGATCGAGACCTCGTTCATGCCACACAGGCCGATTTCCATAGACCGCAGGCCCTTCTGCAGGCTTTCGGCGAAGGTGCGGCCCACCGACATGGCTTCGCCCACCGACTTCATCGCGGTGCCGAGCGTCGGATTGGCGTCGGGGAACTTCTCGAAGGTAAACCGCGGTATCTTGGTGACCACGTAGTCGATGGTCGGCTCAAAGGAGGCCGGCGTTGCTTTGGTGATGTCGTTGATCAGCTCATCCAGCGTGTAGCCGACAGCAAGCTTGGCAGCGATTTTAGCGATGGGGAAGCCAGTGGCTTTTGAGGCCAGCGCCGAGGAGCGCGACACGCGTGGGTTCATCTCGATGATTACCATGCGCCCATCGGCGGGATTGATGGCGAACTGCACGTTCGATCCGCCGGTATCGACGCCGATCTCGCGCAGGCAGGCGAGTGAAGCGTTGCGCATCACCTGGAATTCTTTGTCGGTCAGCGTCAGGGCCGGGGCAACGGTGATCGAGTCACCGGTGTGGATGCCCATAGGATCGACGTTTTCAATTGAACATATGATGATGCAGTTGTCCGCTTTGTCGCGGACGACTTCCATCTCATATTCTTTCCAGCCCACGATCGACTCTTCGACCAGAACTGTTTTGACCGGCGACGCGGCTAGGCCTGTGCCGACGATATGCTCGAATTCCTCGGTGTTGTAGGCGATGCCGCCGCCTTCGCCGCCGAGCGTGAACGACGGGCGAATGATCGCCGGCAGGCCGATGCGCTGAATGGCTTCGCGGGCCTCTTCGAGCGTGCGGATCATCTGGCTGCGCGGGCTCTCGAGGCCGATCTTGGTCATGGCGTCGCGGAATAGCTCGCGGTCTTCGGCCTTCATGATGACGTCGCGCTTGGCGGCGATCATCTCGACGTTGTACTTCGCGAGCACACCCAGCTCCGAGAGCTTCATCGCCGTGTTGAGCGCGGTCTGGCCGCCCATGGTCGGCAACAGCGCGTCGGGGCGCTCTTTCTCGATGATGCGCTCCACAATCGCCGGCGTGATCGGCTCGATGTAGGTGGCGTCCGCCGTGTCCGGATCGGTCATGATCGTGGCGGGGTTCGAATTCACCAGGATGACGCGGTAGCCTTCCTCGCGCAGCGCCTTGCAGGCTTGCGCGCCCGAGTAATCGAACTCGCAGGCCTGCCCGATGACGATAGGTCCCGCGCCAATGATCAGGATGCTCTTGATGTCTGTACGTTTGGGCATCTCAAGCCTTCTTCTTCTGATCAGCCATAAGTTTCGTGAACCGATGGAACAGGTAATGGCTGTCTTGCGGGCCAGGCGAAGCCTCGGGATGGTACTGCACCGAGAACACCGGTTTGTCAGTGGCGCGCATGCCTTCGATGATGCCGTCGAACAGCGACGTGTGTGTCTCGACGACATTGTTCGGCAGTGTCTTGCGGTCGACGCAGAAGCCGTGGTTCTGCGAGGTGATCTCCACCTTGCCGGTTTCCAGGTCCTTCACCGGCTGGTTCGCGCCGCGGTGGCCCATGGGCAGCTTGTAAGTCTTGGCGCCGAAGGCCAGCGACAGCAGCTGGTGTCCTAAACAAATCCCAAAAACGGGCTTTCCGGTGTTGATGATTTCCTGAATGACCGGCACCGCGTATTTGCCGGTGGCCGCCGGATCGCCTGGGCCGTTGGACAGAAACACGCCGTCGGGCTTGTGGCGCAGGATATCATCGGCGGTGGCGGTCGCCGGTACGACCGTGACTTTACAGCCGGCGTCGGCCAGGCAGCGCAGAATGTTGCGCTTGGCACCGTAATCGACGGCGACGACGTGGAAATCGGGTGTGCGGCCATCTTTGTCCAGATCGCCGTGGTCCTGCAGCTTCTCGGTCCAGCGGGTCTGGGTCCAGGTGTAGGTCTGCGTGCAGGTGACGTCTTTGGCGAGGTCCATGCCGTCGAGGCCGGGCCAATCCTTCGCCTGCTTGAGCAACGCTGCGATATCAAAATTGCCACTGGGATCGTGACAGATGACGCCGTTCGGCGGGCCTTTGTCGCGGATATGGCGCGTTAGGCGGCGCGTGTCCAGGCCGGCGAGGCCGATCATATTGTTGGCCTTCAGCCAGGTATCCAGATGCTGCGTCGAGCGGTAGTTCGAGGGCTCCGTGATGTCGTCGCGGATGATCAGACCGCGCGCCGCCGGAACGTTACTTTCCAGGTCTTGGGGCGTGGTGCCGACGTTGCCAATATGCGGAAACGTGAACGTGATGATCTGGCCGGCGTAGGATGGGTCGGTGAGGACCTCCTGGTAACCGGTGATCGAGGTGTTGAAGCAGACTTCGCCGACATTCGTGCCGACCGCACCGACGCCGCGACCCCAAAACACCGTTCCGTCGCCTAAAACCAAAACGGCGGTGGCTCCGGCAGGCTTTTGAGGGACGATGGTGTTCATGGTCGAGTCTGACCCATTCCTAAATTTGGCTCGCATCAGGGCGCGCCGTCCCTCCAAGGGCTAAGCCCCGGATTTGACAGCCTGAAACGGCGTTTTTCTGCAGTGACTCTGGCCCGCTTGTGATGCCGCAAACGCGTCACACTAGATGATGTGTTTGCAGCAAAACTTGGCGGTGTTTAAGCAATCGACCGCCCTAAGTCAAATGTCATTTATGCTCAATAATTCAATTAGTTAGTCAGGGGGCGGAAGGTTTTGCCAAGGGCCGGTGAATCGGTTACTTTCAACCTTTCCGCCACCCTTCTGCGAGAGTTCCCATGCTGCGCACCCGTCTCAGCGATGCGTATAAAGAATCCATGCGTTCCAAGAACGAACGCGTGACCGCCACAGTGCGTTTGATTATGGCCGCCCTCAAGGATCGCGATATTGCGGCGCGTCCAAAAGGCATAACCGCCATTCCCGACGACGAAATCCTGCAGATGTTCAACTCGATGATCAAACAGCGGCGCGAGAGCATCGACATGTTCCAAAAGGGCAACCGCCCCGAACTGGCGAAGCAGGAGCAGGAAGAGATCGATATCATCCAAAGCTTTATGCCGACGCAAATGGACGAAGCCGAAACCGCCGCCGCCGTGAAAGAGGCGATCGCGCAAACCGGCGCCGCGTCGGTCAAGGACATGGGCAAGGTCATGGCCGTGCTTAAGGAGAAATACACCGGACGCATCGACTTCAGCCGCGTTTCCGGCGTTGTGAAGCAGAGCCTGGGCTAATCATCTTTCCGCGACCGGGACCGAAGCTGCATGGCTTTTCCCCCACAATTCCTTGACGAGATCCGCACCCGCATTTCGGTGTCATCGGTCGTTGGACGCCGTGCGCGATTGATTCGCCGCGGCAAGGAATTCGTCTGTCTCAGCCCATTTACCAACGAAAAAACGCCATCGTTCACCATCAACGACGACAAGGGCTTTTACCACTGCTTCTCCAGCGGCGAACACGGCGACATCTTCACCTTCACGATGAAGATGCAGAATCTCTCATTCCCCGAAGCGGTGGAACGCCTGGCCGAAGAAGCCGGCCTTGAGATGCCGCAGCAAAGCCCGCAGGACGCCGAGCAAGCACAGCAGGGCACGCGCGGCCGGGAAGCGGTGGAGGCGGCCTGCGTGCTCTATGAACAGGCGCTTCGTGCGCCCGAAGGCGCGCGCGCGCTGGAGTACTTGAAAGGCCGCGGTCTCACCGACGAAACCATCAAGCGTTTCCGCTTGGGTTACGCACCCAATGGAAATGTCATCAAAACCAGATTCAAAGCGCGCGGCACGCCCGAGGACATTCTGCTGGAGACGCGCCTGCTGTCGCCCGGCAAGGACGGCCGCGATAGGTTCGACTTTTTCCGCGACCGCGTGATGTTCCCGATCTTCGATCTGCGCGGCCGCCCGGTAGCTTTTGGCGGCCGCGTCATGGGCGAAGGCGAGCCCAAGTATCTCAATTCGCCCGACACGCCGCTCTTCCATAAAGGCCAGATGCTTTATGGCTTGGCGCTGGCCCGCGAAGCAGTCGCGCAAAAAAAGGAAATCATCGT
>CANJPG010000025.1 GCA_947476065.1 Fidelibacterota bacterium | reverse complement strand
TTTTCAAGATCGGCAATGCGCTTGTTCTGATCGGTAAGATGCTTGGAGATCTCTTCGACAAGGGCATGCGCCAGCGCCGCGATTTGGGTGATCGCCTGAGCGCCTTCGGCAGCCCGGTCGGGTTTGAATCGCTCAGTGAAGCGCACAAGCTGTGTCAGCTTCGTGACAATCGAATCCTGCTGGGGTTCCGGCGCACGTACGCGCTTCGGTTCTGGCAAAGCCATCAAAATCTCCTAGATCCTCACTCACGCGCCATAGTGGCGCGCCCCCAAGGAGGCGGCATTTTGTTGGTGCGGACCCGAAGGGTCAACAGTTTCAAGTTTGTAGGAGCGGGGCCAATACAACTTGGGATAAAGATTCGCGTTATGAGAGAAACTGCAGGTACCGGATTCAAAGCATAAAATACCTTAGTGCATACGGAAAAGGCCTGTAAGCTGCTGCTATAATGACGATTAATGCCCCGCAATCGCTCAAGCCCAAAATGTATCCCCTTCAATTTACTCAACTTTTGAGCGCGCTGAAACTTTAGGCCGGCGCTGCGCTGTGCGGTCGCCTCAGGGTCGGTTTTGGCGACCAACAGTTTTAAGTCAAAATAATTTAGTGCGACTCCGCATTTCGTTGGCCCAAACGCATTTACTGCAGCTTCTATGGGACGGCGGCGGCTTTCGTGATGCTATTGTGTCAGTGGATCAATGCCGCTGCTTTGGGGACGATGGTGATGGTAATGAAGCTGTTCGGTGTGCGTGCCTTGCGTACTGCAGTCGTGGCGGCGGTTTCGATTATGGGCTCTGGCCAGGTTTTCGCGGCCGGCCCCGCGGTGGGTGCCAAGGCCGCGGGCGAGAGGGGCGCCGACAAGGCCCTCAGTCTCACATCGCACCGCGCGGTCTACGACATGTCGTTGAGCAAGGTCTCCAACAGCGACGGCGTGCGGGCGGCCTCGGGCAACATGACCTATGCGCTCACCGACCGCTGCGACGGCTACACCATCGAAACCAATCTCTCGCTGCACCTCTCGTTCGCCAACGGCAACGAAAACCAGGTCGAGCAGCGTTATGCCGCCTGGGAGTCCAAGGACGGGCGTTCATCGACCTTTAGCTTCAAGGTGATCGAGAACGGCAATGTCGCCAAGGCCTATCACGGCAATATCAAGTTCAACGACGACGGCACTGGCACCGCCACCTACGAAGCTGGCGACACATCCACGTTTGATTTGCCGCGCGGCACCTTGCTGTCGACCGCGCACACCCTCGCGCTGATCAAGAGCGCCGAGGCGCGTGAGAAGTTCGTCTCCAAGCTGGTCATTGACGGCTCCTTCGACGAAGGTCCGTTTTGGGTGACGGCGGCGATCGCAGCCCCCCACGACGGCGGCATAGCGACAGCCAAAAGCGGTGCGCCGGCCCAAAGCGCTGTGCCCGCCTTTGGCGACGGTCGCTATTGGCCCATCGGCATGGCCTATTTCCCGGTCAAGTCGGATCAAGCCATTCCGGAATACGAAATCTCGCAAAACCTGCTGGGCACCGGCATCACCCATTCCATGATGCAGGACTTCGGCGGATTTACCTTGGCCTTCAAACCGGTGAAGATGGAGCCCATTACCGGCCCGTCCTGCTAGGCACACGCCCGGCACGCGGGCCCTCATGCGGGAGGCGTGGGGATCATGCGCAGACATTTTCTATGCTTGGCCGTGCTCAGCGGCATTCACGCACCGCAAGCCTGGGCCGGCGATCTCTTGTCTTACGAAGCTGTCTATGAACTGCGCCTGACGCACGCCAGTTCCTCCGGCGGCCCGCGCGCCGCCACCGGCCTCTTCGAGACGCGCTTCGCCGAAACCTGCGCCGGCTGGGACAGCAAGACCCACACCATCTTGAATCTCGCCTTCGGCGAGGGCCCCAGCGTCACCAACGAGCGCTTCTTTTCATCGTCGGAAGCCAAGACCGGACGCGATTATAAATTCGCGGCCCTCACGCTGAAAAACGGCAAGCGCGTCGAAGCCTACAGCGGGGTCGCTGACCTCGGCAAACGCGGCGGTCACGCGCGCTACGAAGTGCCGGCTGGCGAGGGCCAGAAAACCGGCAAGCTCGTCACCATCAAACTGCCGCCCGGCACCTTGTTTCCGGCAGCCCACGCGCAGGCGCTGCTGTCTTCGGCGGAGCAGGGTGGTCCCTTGTTTCGCCAGGTGGTGTTGAACGGCTCGTCGTCCGTCGGCCCGCGCGTGATGTCCACGGCCATCGGGCCGCGCCGCGCGCCCGGTCATCCGGAAGAGGCCGGCATCGATCAGATGTTGCTCGGCACGACCTCATGGCGCATGAGCTCGGCCTATTTCAATCTATTCGAGCGGCGCGATATGCCGAACACTGAGGTCAGTCTGCAGCTCTATAAATCCGGCGTCACCGAATCCTTTGAACAGACCTTCGGCGATTTCGTGGTGTCGGCGAAACTGCAGCGCTTACGCCGCTTGGATACGCCAAGCTGCCCGGCGAAGCCGACCAGTTAGACTTTCACGGCCAGAGCCACGCGGCACCGCGCACGCCGCTGGCGTCGCCATGACGCGGCGGGACGAGTTGGGTGACCACAGTGTCCGAGAACACATATTGGGGCCAAAGCTGCGGCACGTCGGTGTAGAGGCGTTTCACATTCGACATGCCGCCGCCGAGAACAATCACATTGGGGTCGATGAGGTTGATGACGGTCGCTGTCGCCCGCGCCAGCCGGTCGATGTAGCGTACAAGCGATGCCTCAGCAGCTACATCACCCGCCGCACTGCGCGCGACGATGTCGGCCGCCGTCGCTGTTTCACCCGTCGCGGTGCAGAAATCGAGGGCGAGACCGGTGCCCGAGATGAAGACCTCGTTGCAGCCGTTCAGGCCGCAGTAGCAGGCAGGTCCCGGCCGTTCGTCGTCGCGCGGCCAGGGCAGGGGGTTGTGCCCCCACTCGCCGGTGATGGCATTCGGACCGCGTACCAATTGTTTGTTGATCACCAGACCGCTGCCGGCACCGGTTCCCACGATCGCGCCGAAGACAATGGCGGCGTGCTCGCCCGCGCCATCGGCGGCTTCTGACAAGGCGAAACAATCGGCGTCATTGGCCAGTCGGACCGGGCGGCCCACGGCGGCGGCGAGGTCGCGGTCGAGCGCATGGCCGATCAGGCAGACGGAGTTGGCGTTCTTGATGAGGCCTGTGGCCGGCGAAATCGTGCCGGGAATGCCAATGCCAACCGAGGCCGGGGTGTCACCGGCGACGGCGGCATCGGCCGCCTCAACCAGCATCGCAACGGCGCGAACGGTCTTTTCATAGGAGCCCACAGGCGTCGCCGTGCGTCGGCGGAAACGCGCGACGCCCGCACGGTCAATGGCAACCGCCTCGATTTTCGTGCCGCCCAGGTCGATGCCGATGCGGATGTTCGTGCTCACGGTTCCATTACCCCGGTCATTTCCGCGTGGAAGCTACTCCAGTTCGCCATATGGACAACACCGCCATTCTGTGAGACCCCATTTGGCTATGGATACTGGCAAACGCTATAACAACGGTAACGACGCGCTGCACTTTCCCTTTTCCGCCGCGCCTGCGCCGGGAACTCTTACCGATGTAGCGCCCGGCGTTAAATGGCTGCGCATGCCGCTGCCCTATGCGGCCCTTAATCACATCAATCTGTGGGTGCTCGACGACGGCGACGGTTGGACGGTGGTCGATACCGGCGTCAACACGCCCGAGACCAAGCAGACCTGGACCGAGATTTTCACCGGCCCGCTCAAGGGCAAACCGGTCAAGCGCATCTTCTGTACCCATTATCATCCCGATCACATCGGTCTGGCCGGCTGGCTGGCGGAAACACACCGGGCGCCCTTGTGGATCACGCCCGGCGAAATAGCCGCAGCGCGCTTTTCCCACGGGCTGACCCACGAGATATCGGCGCCGGCCGCGGCTAAGGTTTACATCCAGGCCGGCCTTGAAAGCGCCATCCCCGCGGCTACCAGCGCGCACGGCGGACGCTATAAACGCGCGGTGTCCGATCTGCCGGAGCACTATACAGCGATTGATCCCGCGCTGCCGGTCAACGCTGCCGGCATCGATTGGCGCGTGGTGGTGGGCGAGGGGCATTCGCCGCAGATGGCGACGCTTTATTCTGATGAACGCGCCCTGCTGATTTCCGGCGACCAAGTCCTGCCCGGCATCACGCCCAATGTCAGCGTCCGGGATTCTCAGCCCGACAGCAATCCGCTGAAACTGTTCCTCGACAGCCTCGAACGCTTCCGGGCGTTGCCCGATGAAACCCTCGTGCTGCCGTCCCACAAATTGCCGTTCCACGGTTTGCGGACGCGCGTCGATCAGCTGATCCGCCACCATCATGATCGTCTCGACGTGGCGCGCGAGGCCAGCCGCAAAGGCGCAACCGGCGGCGAGGTCCTGAAGGCCCTGTTCAAGCGCGAGCTGGACGCCCATCAGCTGGCCTTTGCGCTGGGTGAAACGGTGGCGCACCTCAACTACCTTGTTGCCGGCGGCGACGTTGTACGCGAGGAGTGCCCGGACGGCATCTACCGCTACACGACGGCCTGATGTCGCCCACCGTAGCTTGGCCCATTTTCGGGCGCTGGAGGGTCGTGCTACCGTCACTCCATGACCACGCTTGTCCTTAGCCATGATAGTTATCTCGCCCACGACACCGGGCCCTATCACCCCGAGAATCCGGGGCGCTTGCGCAGTGTATTGAAGGCCCTCGATCAGTTATCCGGATTTGTCCGCGAGGCGGCGCCGGAAGCGACAGCCGAACAGATCGCGCGCGCCCATCCGGGCTCTTACGTCGATGATGTGCTCGCGACCATTCCGCGGGAAGGCCTCAGTCATATCGACGGCGATACCGTGGTCTCGACGGGGTCCGCCCAGGCGATGTTGCGCGCGGCCGGTGCCGTCGTGCGGGCGGTTGATGCTGTCGCTGCGGGCGAGGTCGACAACGCCTTCTGTGCGGCGCGCCCGCCGGGCCACCATGCTGAGTCGGCGCGACCCATGGGGTTTTGTCTGGTCAATAATGCCGCCGTCGGCGCGCTGCATGCCCGCGCCGCCTACGGCCATAATCGCATCGCCGTGGTCGATTTCGACGTCCACCACGGCAACGGCACCCAGGAGATTTTCTGGCACGACCCCGAGGCCTTTTACGCCTCCACCCACCAGTATCCGTTTTACCCCGGCACCGGGTCGCGCCAGGAGCGGGGGGCACATAAGAACGTGGTCAATGTTCCCCTTGCGGCGGGCCAGGGGGGTGATGTATTCCGCGGCGGGCTGACGGACGAGATCCTGCCGGCATTGACCGCTTTCAAGCCGGATTTCATCATCATCTCAGCCGGTTTCGACGCCCACAAAGACGACCCCCTGGGTCAGCTACGCCTCACCGAGACCGACTTCGCCTGGGCCACTGGCGCCATCATGGATGTGGCCAGAAACCTCTGCGGCGGACGGGTGGTATCGGTGCTCGAAGGCGGCTACAACTTGGATGCGCTGGCCGACTGCGTGGCGGCCCACGTGGAGACCTTGAAGGATCACTAATGGCGAAGACGCCCGACGACATTTCGGCCCTCGGTTTCGAGGAGGCCATGAAGGAGCTGGAAAAGATCGTGCGCGATCTCGAAAGCGGCCAGGTCCGCCTCGACGATGCCGTGAAAGCCTATGAGCGGGGTGCAGCCCTGAAGAAGCATTGCGAGTCCAAGCTGGCCGATGCCCGCGCCAAGGTCGAAAAGATTACGGGCTCGGGCAAGAACCTGGGCCTCGCGCCGGTCGATGCCGAATAACCTCCACGCCCCAGACATTCAATCACGATGACGACCTTTCAAACCGAACTGGTGGCCATAGCCACTGCCACCAACGCCGAACTCGACCGGCTTCTCGCGCCGGTGTCGGGGCCGGAAGGGCGGGTGACGGAAGCCATGCGTTACGCTGCTCTCGACGGCGGCAAGCGCCTGCGCCCTTTTCTCGCAGTAGCTTCGGCTGACCTGTTCGATGTGCCGCGCGCGCGCGCGTTGCGGGCCGCCGCAGCCGTCGAGATGATCCACTGCTATTCGCTGGTCCATGACGACCTGCCGGCCATGGACGACGACGACTTGCGTCGCGGCCGCCCGACGGTTCACAAGCGGTTCGACGAAGCCACCGCTATCCTGGCGGGTGATGCGCTGCTGACCGAAGCTTTCGCGGTGCTGGCCGATCCAGCCACCCATCCCGACGGCGCCATCCGGGCGGCGCTGGTGGCCGAACTGGCGCGGGCGTCCGGCGCAGCCGGCATGGTCGGCGGACAGATGATCGACCTTATGGCCGCCAATCTCGCCCTTGATGACTCGGGGCTGAAACGCCTGCAGAACCTCAAGACCGGCTGCCTCATTGCTGTGGCCTGCCGTATGGGTGCGGTCTTGGGCGGCGCTTCGGTGGCGACCATCGACCTTTTAGGTAACTATGGCATGGACATGGGGCTCGCCTTCCAGATCGCCGACGATGTGCTCGACGTCGAGTCCAGTGCCGCCGAAACCGGCAAGGCCACCGGCAAGGACGCGGCAGCCGGCAAGGCGACCTTTGTCTCGCGCCTGGGGCTGGACGGCGCCAAGACGCTCGCTCATACCCTCGCCGTGCAGGCAGGTAACCACTTGGATTCCTTCGGCAATAAGTCAAAACTATTGCGCGAGGCGGCAATGTTCGCGGTGACCCGGCGCAACTGATAAAGTTGCACTTACCCCCCGCGCCTTTACGATCAGGTGAACCTCATTTGACGACAGCGAACGACCCAGGCGCCGCGCCGCGCACACCGCTTTTGGACAATGTTTCCAAGCCGGCGGATTTGCGCAACTTCAGCATCGAACAACTGACGCAGTTGTCCGACGAACTGCGCGCCGAAACCATTCACAGTGTATCGCGCACCGGCGGCCATCTTGGCGCGGGTCTTGGCGTGGTCGAACTCACTGTCGCCATTCACCACGTTTTTGAAACGCCCACCGACCGCCTGATCTGGGACGTCGGTCATCAGTGTTATCCGCACAAGATTCTCACAGGCCGGCGCGACCGTATGAATACGATCCGCCAGAAAGACGGTCTTTCAGGTTTCACGCTGCGCACCGAAAGCGAATACGACCCTTTTGGCGCTGGCCACAGTTCGACCTCGATCTCCGCGGGTCTGGGCATGGCTGTAGCGCGTGACTTCGCCGGGCGCGACAACCACGTCATCGCCGTCATCGGCGACGGCAGCATGAGCGCCGGCATGGCTTACGAAGCCATGAACAATGCCGGGGCGCTCGGCAGCAAATTGATCGTCATCCTCAACGACAACGATATGTCGATCGCCCCGCCCGTGGGCGCCATGAGCGCGTATCTCTCGCGCCTTTTGTCTTCAAAGTCCTACATGAACATCCGCCAGGCCTTGAAGCAAATTGCTGCGCATCTGCCCAAGCCTTTGGAAGTCGCCGCCAAACGCGCCGAGGAATACACCCGCGGCATGGTAACCGGCGGCACGCTGTTCGAGGAACTGGGCCTTTACTACGTCGGCCCCATTGACGGCCACCGCATCGAACATCTGGTGCCGGTTTTGCGCAACGTGCGCGACAGCGAAGCCAAGGGCCCCTTCCTGATTCACGTGGTGACGCAAAAGGGCCGCGGCTACGCGCCCGCCGAAGCCTCTGCCGACAAATATCACGGCGTGACCAAGTTTGACGTGGTCTCGGGCACGCAGGCCAAACCGGTCGCCAAGGCGCTGTCATACACCGGCGTTTTCGCCAAGGCGCTGATCGCCGAGGCCGAGGCTGACGACAAAGTTATAGCCATCACCGCCGCCATGCCGAGCGGCACCGGCCTCGATAAGCTCGGCGACAAATTTCCCACGCGCACCTTCGATGTTGGCATCGCCGAGCAGCACGCCGTGACCTTTGCAGCTGGTCTTGCCACCGAAGGGTACAAGCCTTTCTGCGCGATTTATTCGACCTTCCTGCAGCGCGCCTACGATCAGGTTGTGCATGATGTCGCCGTGCAGAACCTGCCCGTGCGCTTTGCCATGGACCGCGCCGGCTACGTCGGTGCCGACGGCGCCACGCACCAGGGCTCGTTCGATCTGGCGTACCTCGGCTGCCTGCCGAACTTCACCATCATGGCCGCGGCCGACGAAGTCGAGCTGATGCATATGGTGGCCACATGCGCCGCGCACAACAGCGGGCCCATCGCCCTGCGCTATCCGCGCGGCGAAGGCGTTGGCTTGGAGTTGCCGGCGCGCGGTACGCCCTTGGAAATCGGCAAAGGTCGTATCGTGCGCGAAGGCAGCAAGATAGCGCTGCTCAGCCTCGGCACGCGTCTGGCCGAATGCCTGAAAGCTGCTGATGATCTCGCGGCGCGCGGACTGTCCACCACCGTTGCCGATGCGCGCTTTGCCAAGCCGCTCGACGCCGATCTCATCAACCGTCTGGCCGATACGCATGAAGTGCTGCTGACGGTGGAAGAGGGCTCCTCGGGCGGCTTTGGTGATGCCGTACTGCGCCACCTCGCCACGACAGGCCGCCTCGACAAGGGCCTGAAGATCCGCACGCTGACAATGCCCGACGAATTCCTCGAACACATGAAACCCGAAGATCAGCTGCAGCACGCCGGCCTCATGGCCCCGCAGATTGCTGCCACGGCGCTGCAGGCCCTCGGCGTGGCCAACGTCGGGCTTGCCGGCGAGAAGCCGCCCGTCCGCGCTTAAATTCCAACTTGAAGACGCCCAAGCTCCGCCTCGACGAATTGCTGGTGGAGCGCCGCCTTGCCGAAAGCACATCAAAAGCCCAGGCACTGATCATGGCCGGCGTTGTGTTCGCGGGCGAACAGAAGCTGACCTCCGCCGGGGGCAAGGTTGCGGCGGATCTGGACGTAACAGTGCGCGGCGCCGAGCACCCCTGGGTGTCGCGCGGCGGGTTGAAACTCGCGCACGGCCTCAAACATTTCCCCTTCGATCCCAAGGGCCGCGCCTGCCTCGATCTCGGTTCGTCGACGGGTGGGTTCACCGATGTGCTGCTGACGGGCGGCGCAGCCAAAGTCTATGCCGTGGATGTGGGCTACGGGCAGCTGGCCCACAAGCTGCGCACCGACGCCCGCGTTGAGGTGCTGGAACGCACCAATGCGCGCACGCTTGATGCAGAACTGGTGCCGGAGCCGATCTCAGCCATTGTCTGCGACGCCAGCTTCATCGGCCTGCGCACAATTCTGCCGGCCGCCATGGCCTTGACCACGCCCGACGCCTGGCTGATCGCATTGATCAAGCCACAGTTTGAAGTGGGCAAGGACCGCGTTGGAGAGAAGGGCGTCGTGCGCGATCCCGCGCTCCATGCCGAAGTCTGCGAGACCATCACCGCCTGGATGAACGATCAGCCGGGCTGGCGCGTGGTCGGCGTAACGCAAAGCCCCATCACCGGGCCGGAAGGCAACATCGAATTCCTGATGGGTGCGGCGCGCGTCTGATTACTTCGCGCCCACCGGCACCATGTACATCTGCGGACCCTTGGCTTCCATCTGCTGCATCAGCGGCTGGAAGGTCTTGGTGAACCAGGCGGCGGTGCGGAAAAAGCTTTCCACGTCGTCGGGCACGTCGCTGTCGTCGAAGTACTTGAGAATGTCCCACCAGGACTCGCGGCTGTCGGTGTATTCCACCAGCGACACGCGGTCTGTGGCGGCGAGGCCGATCTTGGCCTTGGTGTAGTCCAGCGCTTTCAGGAAGCCGCCCATTTCATCGACAAGGCCGACATTGAGCGCGTCGGTGCCGCTCCACACCCGGCCCTGGGCCACCTTGTGAATCTCCTCGACGCTCTTACCGCGACCCTCTGCGGCCTTGCCGGTGAACTCGGCATAGGTGGCGTCGATCATGCGCGTAAGGCGTTCGACGTCCTTGGGCGAGAAATCCGAGGTGGCGCTGAACATGCCGGCTGAGTCACCGAAGGCAATGCGTTCGCGGTTGATGTCGAGTTTTGTCAGTGCGTCGCCGATAACCATCTTACCGGCGAAGACGCCGATGGAGCCGGTGACGGTCGCGGGTGAGGCGAAGATGCGGTCGGCCGGCATGGAAATGTAATATCCGCCCGATGCAGCCGTATCGCCCATGCTGACGACGACGGGTTTGCCTTTTTCCTTGGCGCGCACGATTTCGCGCCAGATGGTGTCCGACGCGACGGCTGAGCCGCCTGGGCTGTCGACGCGCAGGATGATCGCCGCGACCTTGCTGTCGTCGGCGGCTTTCTTGATGGCGCGCACCATGCGGTCGGCGTGGATGCCGGTACGGTCGGAGAGCGGACCATCGTCGCCGCCCGTGCGGTCGATCTCGCCGACAGCATTGATAACGGCGATGCGCTTGCTGGCGGCAGGCGCGCCCGGCAGGGACAGGCCGGCGTAACGCTTCAGCTCCTGGGACTGGGCCCCTGTCAAATCTTTCTTCAGCGCGTCTTCGAATTGATCGCGGTAGCCGAGATGGTCGATCAGTTTTTTATCGAGCGCTTCCTTGGCGGTCTGCGGACCTTCATCGATCAGGGTCTTGACGGCCTCCGCGGTCAGTTTGCGCTGCGTCGCGATGCCATCGACCATCTGATTGAACCAAGCGCCCAGTAGGGCCTCGGTCTCTTCGCGGTTGGGCGCGGACATGGCGGTGTTAGTGAACATCTCGGGCGCGCTCTTATATGCGCCCTTGGTAACGAAAGCCCCTTTGATGCCGAAGCGGGCGAGGAAGTTCTTTAAAAAGAATCCTTCGGTGCCAATGCCTGCGATACCGACCGTGCCCGACGGCTGCACCCAGATGTCGCTGAAGGCCGAGGCCAGATAATAGGTCGGCAAGGCCCCTTCGCCTTCGCCGATGGTTTCGGAGTACAGGAAAGCCGGTTTGCCGGCGCTCCTGAACTCGGCGATGACATCGCGGATCTCCTGGTTTTGGGCGAGGCCGACGGAGGGATTGCTGAGATTGGCGCTCAGCGCGACGACGCGTTTGTCGTCCTTGGCCTTGCGGATGGCGACGACGAATTCCTGCAGGGTTGTCGACGAGCGCAGGTTGAAGCCTTCCAAGCGCGGACCGCCCGAACCCTCGACCAGCGCTTTATCGAAGTCGATGGAAACGATGATCTTGTCGGGAACGGCCGCAACAGGTTTGCGGATACTGCCCTCAATGCTGGACACGAGGTAGATGATGCCGACGATGCCCGCCACCGTCAGAAGCCCGATGCCCGAAAAGAGCCCGAGCAGAATCATGCCGAAGGTACGCATAGGGGGTGTCCTCTCTCGCATCGAACTAAAAAGCAAAGGAGATGATCAGCTAATGATCAAGACGCCCCTTTGTTGCATCAGCCGTGCTTTTACCCGCACTGGGCCTGATGGCGGAGTAGGTGGTCGGCCAAGACGATGGCCAGCATGGCTTCGGCAACTGGCACGCCGCGAATGCCCACACAGGGGTCGTGGCGGCCTTTGGTGCTGATGGTGGTGTTGTTGCCGTGGATATCGATGGTCTTGCGGGGCGCTAGGATCGAACTGGTCGGCTTAATGGCGACGCGCGCGACGATCTGCTGGCCGGTGGAAATCCCGCCCAGAATGCCGCCCGCTTGGTTGGAGAGGAACGTGACCTCTCCCTTCTTTTTGCTGCCACTTTTCCCAATCATGCGCATTTCGTCGGCATTCTCTTCGCCCGAGAGCGCGGCGGCGGCAAAGCCAGCACCAATCTCAACGCCTTTGGCGGCATTGATGCCCATCAAGGCCGATGCGATGTCGGCGTCGAGCTTGCCGTAGATCGGCGCTCCCAGGCCAACCGGTATCCCATCCGCGGTGACTTCGATGATGGCGCCCGCCGACGAGCCGCTTTTGCGCACGCCGTCGAGATAGCTGGCCCAGAGTTCGGCGGCCTTGGCGTCGGGCGAGAAGAACGGGTTCTTGTCGACCTGCTTCCAGTCCCAGCGCGCACGGTCGATGGCGTGGGGGCCAATCTGCGTCAGCGCGCCGCGGATTTTGACTTTTGAGCCGAGCCGGTGTTCCAGCACCTTGCGGGCGATGGCGCCTGCCGCCACGCGCATGGCGGTCTCGCGCGCCGATGAACGCCCGCCGCCGCGATAATCGCGGATGCCGTATTTTTTCCAATAGGTGTAGTCGGCGTGCCCCGGGCGGAATTTCTCGGCGATGTCACCGTAGTCCTTCGAGCGCGCGTCAACGTTTTCAATCAACAGTCCGATGGACGTGCCGGTGGTCTTGCCTTCGAATACGCCCGAGAGAATTTTCACGGCATCGGGTTCGCGACGCTGGGTGGTGTATTTGTTCTGGCCCGGTTTGCGCTTGTCGAGCCACACCTGGATGTCGGCTTCACTGAGTTTGATCAGCGGCGGCACGCCGTCGACTACGCAGCCGATGGCCGGCCCGTGGCTTTCACCGAAGGTCGTGAAGCGGAAGAGGGTGCCGAACGTATTTGCTGACATGGCGCCTACTTGACGAGGTTGGCGCCGCTGAGCAGCTCCGAAATCTGCTGTGAAGCTTCCGGCGCCATCATGCCGACCGTGTGGTAGCCGCAATCGACATGGTGCACTTCGCCGGTGACACCGCTGCCGAGATCGCTGAGCAGGTAGAGGCCGGATTTGCCCACGTCCTCGATGGTCACGTTGCGGTCCAGCGGCGCGTTCAGTTCGTTCCACTTCAGAATGTAGCGGAAGTCGCCGATGCCCGAGGCCGCCAGGGTCTTGATGGGCCCGGCTGAAATAGCGTTGACGCGGATATTTCTGCTGCCCAAGTCCGTGGCCAGATAGCGCACGCTGGCTTCCAAGGCAGCCTTGGCCACGCCCATGACGTTGTAGTGGGGCACGACCCGCTCGGCGCCCAGATAGCTCAGGGTCAGCAGGCTGCCGCCGCTCGACATCAAGGGCTCGGCATGGCGGCAGACCTCGGTGAACGAAAAACACGAGATATCCATGGTCTTAAGGAAGTTCTCGCGCGTTGTATCGCAGTAGCGGCCCTTCAATTGGTCCTTATCGGAGAACGCAATCGCGTGAACGACAAAATCGATGCCGCCCCAGGCCTTGCCGATATCGGCAAAAACCTTCTCGACGGACCCGGAATCAGTGACGTCGCAGGGAAGGACGAACTCGGAATTGACGCTCTGGGCCAAAGGCCGCACGCGCTTTTCCAAGGCTTCGCCCTGGTAGGTGAAGGCCAGGGTCGCGCCATGGTTATAGGCCGCCTGGGCAATACCCCATGCAATGGAACGGTCATTGGCGACGCCCATGACCAATCCCTTTTTGCCGTGCATCAAACTCTGCTGTCCGACCATTTATCTGCTCAGGTTGTTTGTCCGGTTCCGCGGTCAAAAGCGCCAAAAAGCTTTCGGGAACCAATAACTTGCGGCATCCTACACGAAACCATTTATTGGGCAAGGCAGGTGCCGCGATGACCCCGGTCGATGAGACCCCCGCGGAACCCTCCCGCCACGAGCGCCTGGCGGTGGCCAAGAAGGCTGTCCAGGGCGCCCTGGGCAAGCCCGACAGCTTGATGGGTTTCGTCTGCAAGCGCATCGGCGACGCCCATATCACCCGGGCGGCGGCGGCGTTGAGCTTTTCCGCGGCTCTGGCCGTGGTGCCGGCTTTGGCGCTGATTCTCGCGACCCTCGCCGCCTTTCCCGCCTTCGACCACCTCAGGATCTCCTTGCAGGCGGCCATCGTCGCAAACCTGGTTCCGGACACCGGCATGAAAATCAGCGATGCCTTGACGGGTTTTGTCGAGGCCGCCTGCAAGCTGACCCTCTTTGGCGTCATCGGGCTGGTCGGGACCGCCATTCTCCTGCTGCTCACAATTGAAGGCGCGCTCAACGAGATCTTTCGCGTCATCCGTCCGCGGCTTCTGCGGCAACGGCTTTTGGTGTTCTGGGCGGTCATGACCATCGGCCCGGTGCTGCTGGGTGCCGGGCTGTCGCTCTTGGGCTACTTTGCCGGCCAGCGGATCATGGAAGGCGAAGCGGCGCCGCCGCCCGATCCGGTCGTGATCCTGCTCGGCAACGTCATGCCGACGGTGTTCACCTGGGCCACGCTGACGTTCCTATTCATGATCATCCCCAACCGGCGCATGAACCTGCGCGACGCCATGATCGGAGCCGCGGTCGCCGCGGTCCTGCTGGCGGCGCTGCGCTATACCTTCGCCGTCTACGTCATCTTCATGACCTCCTACCAGGCCATCTACGGCGCGCTCGCCGCGGTGCCGGTCTTTCTGGTGTGGGTTTACCTGGTCTGGCTCGCCGTCCTGACGGGTGCAATTGTCACCTCGGCGCTGCCGGACTGGCGCTATGCCCGTATCGGCATCGGCATGGGGGTGGGCGGGCGGATGATTCTTGCGCTCGATATCATGTCGCGTCTCGCCGCCGCGCGCCGCGGCGGTCTCGGAATGACCACCGAGCATCTGGCCAAAATGATCGGGGCGCCGGATACGGTTCTTACGGCTGTGATGAACGATTTGCGCGTAGGGCTGTTCATTGCCCCCACCGAGGACGGCCGCTGGATCTTGACCCGCGACCTCGAGCGCACGCCGCTCGCCGATTTGGTTCACCACTTCGGCCTGGGCCTTAGCCACAGCTTCGGCGAAGAAGATATTAAAAGCAGCGAGATCGGCAGGAACCTCGGCCACTACCTGCGTAGCGCGGCTGAATCCGAACGCACATTGTTGAGCGTGACCCTCGCGCGCATTGTCGCCGCGCCTGAAGCGCAGCCGCCCGGGCAATAAAAAAGGCGGCCACTTGGACCGCCTTTTTCAAAGATATCTTTGTCTGCTTACGAGACGATCTTCCACGAGCCGTCGGGCTGCTGGCAGGCGCGGCCATAGCCTTTTTCGCGCTGTCCGCCGACGGTGATCTCGGACTGGAACTCGCGGCAATACTGGCCGTTTTGGCTGCGGCCGTCGCGCACTGGCGTGATCGTGCCCGAGTGACCGCTGTTCGGGTTGTTCCAGACGATGGTCTCATTGATCGGCGCCGCATAGGCGCGCTGCTCGGCTTCACGCATTCTCTGATGATCGGCTTCATCCATACGCTTGCCAATGCTGTTGCCGATGGCCGCACCCGCCAGGGTGCCGACTGCGGTCATGGCCAGGGCGCCGCCGCCGCTGCCAAATTGCGAGCCCAAAAGGCCGCCCAATCCAGCGCCGATCAAAGTGGCGCCCGTGCGGTTGTTGCCTTCGGCGCAGCCGCTCAAAGCCAGGGCGGACGCAATGACTACCGCGGCCATCAATTTGGGGGTTTTCATCGCCATGACACTCATGTGTATCTGTCCTTCTATTGCTCAATGTATCGGTGTAAACGCCTGACGACCCATAGACGTTCCAACCGGTGTTTTTCCTGCTGCCAAGAAACACCGTAATGGTGGCAAAAATAAGGAGCCGAAGAGCCCCGTCAACCGCCTAAAAATGGGAAAACCGTCAGCATTGACAAGGCCCTGGACGAAGCCGACTTTAGCCGTTGCCCATCCTCAAATACGGTCCCGCCATGGACGCTGCCCCGCTCATTCCCGACGCCCCGGAGCCTTACGGCCTTTTTGACCGCTGGTTTACCGAGGCCAAAGCCCGCGAGCCCGATCTGGCCGAAGCCATGAGCTTGGCCACGGCCACGCCTGACGGCAAACCTTCGCTGCGCCTGGTGCTGTTAAAGGACTTCGGCGAGGACGGCTTTGTGTTCTACACCAATGCCGAAAGCCGCAAGGGCGAGGAGATCGCCGCCAATCCCTTCGGCGCGCTTTGCTTTCATTGGAAGTCCCTGCGCCGCCAGGTCCGGGTCGAAGGCGCGCTGTCGCAGGTTTCGGGCGCCGAGGCCGACGCGTACTGGGCCTCGCGCCCGCGCGCCAGCCAAATTGCTGGCTGGGCCTCGGAGCAATCGCGGCCGCTCGCCGCGCGCAGCGTGCTGGAGTCCCGTGTGAAGGAGTTCGAGGCCCGCTTCCAGGGGCAGCCCGTGCCGCGGCCCGCGCAGTGGACCGGCTTTCGCCTGACACCCGCGCGTATCGAATTCTGGCACGATGTGCCCAACCGCCTGCATGAGCGCCTGATCTTTATCCGGCATGGCGGTCACTGGCATACCGAGCGGCTATTCCCCTGATGGGACACATCTGATGGACCATACGACGCAAAGCGAACGGCTGATGCGCCTGTCCACGGCGCTGGCGATGGTCAGCGCCGCTGTGCTCGTCGCGATCAAGGGGTTTGTCTACTTTGATTCCAAATCCGTGGCGATGCTCTCGAGTCTGGCTGATTCAACGATAGACCTCCTGGCCTCTGCCGTGACTCTGTTCGCTGTGCGCTACGCCTTGACGCCTGCGGATTCAGATCACCGTTTCGGTCACGGCAAGGCCGAGCCCCTGTCGGGCCTTGCCCAGGCCGCCTTCGTCGGTGGCTCGGCGATTCTGGTGATGATCGAAGCCGTGTCGCGTTTCCACGAACCCGTGGCGGTCAATGACAGCACCCCCGGCATCGTCGTCATGCTAATTTCCATGGCGGTGACACTCGGCCTGGTTTCGGTGCAGCGTCTGGTTATCAAGCGCACCGGTTCCGTGGCCATCAGCGCGGATTCGCTGCACTACACCGGCGATCTGCTGATGAACGCCAGTGTCATCGTCGCGCTCGTGCTGTCGTCGAAATTCGGTCTGCCCTGGATTGATCCCATCTTCGGCATTGCCATCAGTCTGTTCATGTTGATCAACGCCGTCAGGATTATCCGCCAGTCGGTCAACAGCCTGATGGATCGCGAGTTGCCGGAAGAAGATCGCCAGGCAATCCTGGCGATTGCCCGCCAACATCCCGAAGTCAAACAGGTCCACGACCTGCGCACGCGCTCGTCGGGCCTGCAGAAGTTCATTCAGATGCACATCGTGCTCAGCAGCGCGTTAACGCTGCGTGACGCGCATTTCGTTGCGGACGACATCGAAAAAGCGGTTGAATCAGCCTATCCGGGGGCGGATGTTATCATCCATGAAGACCCGGAAGAGGTCCTGGAATACCACCTGGAAAAAATCGGCGCACCGTAGGCAGTCTGCGGCGCAACCTTGAGAGAGGCCCTGCGTCATGCCGGCCATCAAAAATATTCTCGCCGTCATCGGCGACGTAAAGTCCGGACGCACCATTCTGCAGGGCACTTTGGATGCAGCCCGCCATCTGCAAAGTCATGTCGATGTCTTGCACGTTCGCCCCGATCCCGTGACCTCGCTGCCGATGGTTGGCGAAGCCATGTCCGGCAACATGGCCGAAGAGATGATGGCAGTGGCCGAGCGGGAGTAGGCAGCGCGCGCCAAGGAGCTGCGCGGGTTGTTCGACCGTCTCTCCGGCGATGTCGCCATGTCATGGATCGAAGACAGCGGCGTCGAGGGGCAGGTGCTGGCGGTACGGGCTTGCCGCGCCGATATGATCGTCCTCGGCCGGCCTACGGCTGAAAATGAAGCTGCGGCCTTGATGACCTTGAATGCCGGCCTGATGCAAAGCGGGCGTCCGGTGCTGATGGTGCCGGCCACGGGCCCGCTGTCTTTCAAACATGTCGCCGTGTTTTGGAACGGCTCGCCCGAGGCTACCCGCGCCGTCACGGCGGGGCTTGCGTTCCTCACCTCCGCCGGCACTGTCACGGTTTTGCGTGTCGAGGAGGAGGAGTGGTTCGCGCCTACCGAGGATCTCGAAGCTTTCTTCGCTCATCATGGCATCAGCATTGCCGTCGTGAAGGTGATGCCACGGAGCGGCGGCACCGGCGCGGCCCTGCTGGCAGCCGCGGTCGAAGCCGGGGCCGACATGATGGTGATGGGCGCCTATACGCGCTCCAAACTGCGCCAGCTTATTCTTGGCAGCGTCACCGGATACGTTGTCCAGAACGCTGGTATGCCGGTGCTTTTAAGCCACTGACATACGCGTGCATTAACATTGTGCGGCGCAAAATGTTTTGCGCACCGCACCATATTTTCCGGGCCATTTTTGCAACAGTTTGCAAGAAAGTATGTCCGTACTTCTGGAAGCGTATGATCGCACTTCCCGGCCCTTCGGCCTCCTGCGTAATCTACCGGCCATGAATATGCGGCGCACGAGATAGTGCTGCGGGAGATGCCGGCGCGACACCCGCCGGAGGGGGAGGCCGGGCGGTTCTCATTACGGAGACCGCCCGGTTCTTTTTTCAAAATAGCGCCAGTTGATCGCCCGCCTGCGGCGGCGGCTTGAACTTCGACGTATCGAGCGGGCGGCGGTCCTTGTTGAAGCCGAAGCGCTTGCGGGCCAGCTGAAAGCGTGCGGCGGCAGCTTCGGCGATGGGACCCTCGCCGCGTTGGCGTTTCTGCCAGGCGGGATCGTAGTCTTTTCCGTTCCGCGTGGCGCGGATCAGACTCATGACGCGGCTTGCACGCTCGGGCACTTCGGCGGCCAGCCATTCCTGAAACAAATCCTTCACCTCGAGCGGCAGGCGCAGCAGCACGTAGCCCGCTGAGGTGACGCCGGCGTCCTTGGCCGCAGCCAATACCGATTCCAGCTCGTGATCATTGAGGCCCGGAATCAAGGGCGCGAACATCACGGCCGTCGGAATGCCGGCGGCACTCAACTGCCTGAGGGCCTCGATACGCCGCGCCGGTGTCGACGCCCGAGGCTCCATCTTGCGTGCGAGCTGGGCGTCCAGCGTCGTCACTGAGATTGCCACCTTGGCCAGGTTCTGCGCGGCCATCGGCGCCAGGATGTCGATGTCGCGGGTGATCAGCGCCGATTTAGTGACAAAGCCGATGGGATGGTTGAAGCGCGCCAGCACTTCCAAAATAGAGCGGGTGATTTTGTACTGGCGCTCCGCTGGCTGATAAGGATCGGTATTGGTGCCCATGGCCATAGTGCGGCAGTTATATCCGGGTGCCCGCAGTTCCTTCTCTAGAAGTCCCGCGGCCTCGGGCTTGTAGAAAATCTTGCTTTCGAAATCGAGGCCCGGCGACATGCCCAGATAAGCATGGGTCGGTCTGGCGAAGCAGTAGGTACAGCCGTGCTCGCAGCCTCGATAAGGATTGATCGACCGGTCAAAGCTGATATCGGGCGAGGAATTGCGGGCGATGATGGTGCGGGTACTGTCCTTAATCATCTGGGTTTTAATGGGCGGGGAGGGCAGGTCGAGATTGTCCCAGCCGTCGTCCACCGCCACCCGGCCCGCGCTCTCATAGCGTCCCGCCGCGTTACTGATGGCCCCCCGGCCTCGACGGGCCTCTGGATGCACGCCAACGGTGTCCGCGAGGGCTCCACCCAGGTAGCGAGCCTCGCCGCGGGGATTGGGGTTTGGTGCTGTTCTGGCCATCCCCCGACGGTAGAACGGTATTGGGAACAAAAAAAGAACATCCGATCATTATTCCTCCCTCTGAAAGGCGGAGGTCAGGAGGGGGTCGTTTTGCTCACCGCCCCTTGAACTGGGGCGTGCGCTTTTCGTTAAAGGCCTTCACACCCTCGATGCGATCTTCGGTAAAGACCAGGCGGTTATAGGCCTCGATCTCCAACCACAGGCCACGCGTGATGTCGGTCTGCAGACCCTGGTGGATGGCCTTTTTCACCTGACGCACGGAAATCGGCGCATTGGCGGCGATGGCAGTAGCTGTTTCCAGCGTTTCGCTCATCAAGGTATCCGCTGCGCAAATACGATTGAGGATGCCCCAGTCCAGAGCTTCATCTGCCGTGAAGGGCTTGGCGGTGAACATGATCTCCTTCGCCCGCCTTGGGCCAATCGCGCGGGGCATGGTCTGGGTGCCGCCACCGCCCGGCATGATGCCGATCTTGGTTTCGGTCAGGGCGAATTTTGCTGCGGGCACGGCATAGGCAAAATCGCAGGCCATAATCATCTCGAGCCCGCCGCCAAAAGCATGTCCATTCACGGCAGCGATAAGAGGGATGGGGAAGTCGATCATCGCCCAGTAAAATTGTTCGAAGATGCGGTGCTGCGCGAGCCAGGTGTCGGTATCCATGCCGTTGCGCTGCTTCAAGTCGCCGCCGCCGCAGAATATTTTGCCGCCCGCACCGGTGAACACCACGCAGCGCAGATCATTGGGATGGGTGGCGTAGTGAGTGAAGATGTCGCGCAGTTCCTCGCCCATCTTGGTGTTGAGCGCGTTGCCGACTTCGGGCCGGTTCAACGTGATCAGCAGCACATAGGGTGCGGGCTGCGTCAGCAGCACGGTCTCGAACTTCGTCTCCAACATTAGGCAGCTCCATTTTTCTCCGCAGCAGCGATCCCCGCCGAGAGTTTGGCGCGCGCCGCGTCGAGTTTAAGAGGGTCAAGGCCGGTCGCTATCCCAGCTTCGGTGAAAACGGCCTGGGCAGTCTCCAGTGACAGATTGCCGCCGACGCCGGGCGTGAAGGGCGAGCCGCCGAGGCCGCTCAGCACGGCATCGAAGCGCCGCACACCGGTTTTGTAGCCGGCCAGCGCATTGTCGCCGGCGCGGCCTTGGGTGTCGTGCAGGTGCAGGCCGATCTCCATGCCGATATGCGCGCATTTCTCGGAGAGTCTGGCAACCGCATCGGGCTTGGCGTGGCCTGTGGTGTCCGACAGCCACAGCATGCGTGCCCCGGCGTCGTGGAAACCGCGCGCCAGCGCCAGTACCACTTCGGGGTCGATCTCGCCCTCGCTGAAGCAATGGAAGCAGTTAGCCATGCTGACGCCGACGGTGCAGCCCGCATGGGCGGCGCGGCTTAGCATGAGGATGATCTCGTTGGCGCTCTCCAGCGTCGTGCGGTTGGCATTTTTCTTGTTGTAGGTGTTGCTGGCCGACAGCACGGCATCCACCGAGGTCACGCCGGCCTCTACCGCGCGCTCGAAGCCCCTGATATTCGCCACCAGCACGTTGGGCACCAGGCCGCGGTCCACCCCGGCGACATACATCGCTTCGGCGTCCTTCATTTGCGGCACCCGGGCCGGGTTCACAAAGGAGGTAAGCTGGAAGTCCTTCACCCCGGCGTCTACCAGGGCGTCCAAGATATCCAGCTTGGCTGCCGTCGTCAGGACTTCGGGCAGATTCTGCAAACCATCCCTTAAAGTCACGTCGCGGATCAGGAGGTCGTGCTGGGGATGCTGGTGGTGAAGCTTCATCGCTCGCCCCTCCCGTGGCGTCAGTTGGGTATCGAGAATAAGGCAAGATGGTCGGCGCAGGGAGCCACGGTTACAATTAATGTAACAGATTGTAACAAAGGCCGGGGCGCTTACTGTCTGTTGCCCGATTTCTCATTGGTTGCAGGGACGGGGGGGCATATCGGGGTATAAATCAAGGGTCCGCAAGGAGTTTTGCCCATGAACAGCATCAGTGAAGTCCCCAAGCCGCATATTCTCATTGTCGACGACGACAGCGAGATCCGCGATCTGTTGAGCCGGTTTCTGTCCAAACACGATTTCCGGATCACCACCGCCAAGGATGGCCGGGAAATGCGCCAGGCCATGACCGATTGGTCTTTCGACCTGCTGGTCCTCGACCTTATGATGCCGGGCGATGACGGCCTGAGCTTGTGCCGCCAGGTGCGCAACGAGTCCGCCATGCCGATCATCATGCTGACGGCCATGGGTGAGGAAGTGGACCGGATCATCGGCCTCGAAGTCGGCGCCGACGATTACATGGCCAAGCCCTTCAACCCGCGTGAGCTCGCCGCGCGCATCAAGGCGGTCCTGCGCCGGTCTTCGTCCTCAGTCGTGCCCGATGCGGGCGACGGCCGTCCGGAGAAGATGATGTTCGCGGGCTTTATCCTCGATCCTGTTACCCGTACGCTCCAGCGCGGCGATGAGAGTATTACGCTCACCGCCGGCGAGTACGATCTCCTGATTGCCTTCGTTGATCACCCGCGCCGGGTCCTCAACCGTGACCAGCTCCTGGACATGGCGCGTGGGCGTGCAGCTATTCCCTTCGACCGTTCGATCGACGTGCAGGTGGGACGCCTGCGCCGCAAGATCGAGCCGGATCCCAAGAATCCGGTACTGATCAAGACGGTTCGCGGCGGTGGTTACATGTTTACGCCCGAGGTTGAGGCGGCTTGAAGCGCCTATTGCCGCAGAGCGTCATCGGCCGCGTCTTTGTCGCTCTGATCCTGGCAATCGTCCTTATCAACTTCACGTCGATTTTCTTCTACGCCGTCTTCCACGACGAAACCGCCGCCGCTGCCGCCGCTTCTCAGGCCGGCGAGCAGATCATCGTTATAAAGCGCCTGGTCGAACGCGCGCCGGCCGAAGACCAGCCGGCGCTGGTGGACCGCCTCAGTTCGCCTTTGATGAACCTGCGCATGACCACAGAACCGATCGTCGAACAGTCCGACGAACAGTTTGCCTCGCGCGTCGTGCTCGACAAGCTGCTGATGGAATTTCCCAAGGGCACCGACATCCGCGTCGACAGCCGCATCGATCTGCGCGGCTTTCAGCAGGATGCCACAGGCCTCGACCCGGCCGTCCGGCGGGCCCTGCTACCGGCGGGAGCGGCGGCCGATCCCTTGCGTCGGCAACACGAAGTCGGTGTGCCGGCCGCCAAGCCGAGCGGCATCCTTGGCTACCTCGAGCGCCGCAGCCAGCGCATGATTGCCCTGCACGACGGCGTGCCGGCTCTGGATGAGGCGCTGTTCAACGTTTCGGTGAAGACGCCCGACATGCAAAACACTTGGTTCAACGCCCGCGTGCTGTTGAACCTGGGGGAGCCCAAGGGCGAATACGCTCCCTTTGCGTGGCTGATCACCCTGTCGGTCATCATCGGCGCGGTCGCCTGGTGGGGTGTGCACAAGGCGACCAAGCCGCTGTCGGTGTTTGCCTCGGCAGCAGAGCGGCTAGGTGTGGACGTCAATGCCGAGCCTTTGCCGGAAGAGCGCGGACCTTCCGAGGTGCTGCGCGCGACGCACGCCTTTAACACCATGCAGACGCGCATCAAACGCTTCATACAGGACCGCACGCAAATGCTGGCCGCGATCTCCCACGATCTGCGCACGCCGATCACGCGGCTACGCCTGCGCGCCGAGTTCGTCGAAGATGACCTCCAGCGCGAGAAGATGCTGGGCGATCTGGATGAAATGGAAGCGATGATCGGCGCCACGCTGGCTTTCGCGCGCGACGACGCGGCCAACGAGCAGGTCGAGCCGGTGGACGTGGCTGCTATAGTCGCGGCCCTGTGCAGCGACCAGCGTTCCACCGGGCGCGACGTCACCTACACTGGGCCTGATACAATGACCTCGATTGCACGCCCGCTGGCGGTCAAGCGGGCCATCAACAACCTCGTCGATAATGCCTGCAAGTACGGCAAGGTCGCGCGGGTCACGCTGGCGGTGACGCGGGCCGAATTGACGATACTGGTGGACGATGACGGCCCCGGCATTCCGATCAGCGAAAAAGAGCGCGTGTTCGCGCCGTTCATCCGCCTCGAAACCTCACGCTCGCGCGAAACCGGGGGCACGGGGCTAGGTCTGACCATTGCGCGCAACGCCGTGCGCAGCATGGGTGGTGACGTGGAGCTGATCAACCGCCCCGAAGGCGGCCTGCGCGTCAAAGTGACCCTGCCGATTGCCCAGGAAGAATTGCGGGCGGCAGCCGAATAATTACGCGCCGCGCCCGCCGTGGGCCACGGACCACGCCACGGGGTCTTTCAGGAATTCGCGCACGCCGGCGATGGCTTGGGCGGGGAAATAATTTCCAGTCTCCGCCGCTGTGATCACGTCGGCCCAGGTGCACAGGTAGTGGAGCGCGATGTTGTCCAGTGCCAGGCTCTCGATGGCGCCCGGAAAGGCGCCGTAGAAGAACACCACCAGGCAATGTTCACAGACCGCGCCGGCGTCGCGCAGGGCTTTGACGAAGAGGATCTTAGAGCCGCCGTCGCTGGCCAGGTCCTCGACCAGAATGACCTTCTGGCCTTCCAGCAGTTCGCCCTCGATCTGGGCCATGCGTCCAAAACCCTTGGGCTTTTTGCGGACGTATTGCATGGGCAGGTTCAGGGCATCGGAAATCCAGGCGGCGTAAGGAATGCCGGCGGTTTCGCCGCCCGCCACGGCGTCCAGCTTGTGGGCGCCGATGTTTTCCAGAATTTCGGCCTTGGCCAGGGCGGTGACCGTCTGACGCGCCGCCGGGAAGGAGATCAGCTTGCGGCAATCGATATAAACCGGGCTCGCCCAACCGGCGGTGAGCTTGTAAGGCTCCTCGGGGCGGAAATTGACGGCTTTGATATCGAGGAGGATCTTGGCGACGGTTTGTCCGGCCGCCTGCTGGCGGGCGTTACGCGAAGGTGACGGCATACGATTGTCCCGCACTGCAATGAAGACGCTGCGGGTTATTTAGCGGGGTTACCGCCGGGAGACAATGTCTCAAAACGCCCTAAGAGGCCGACTCCGCCTCCAGGCCGCGCCACCGCTGAATGGCGGCCAGCCGGCTGGCCTGGGCCTCCCGTTCGCGTTCCTCGGCCCCGGCTCTTTTCAGCCAGTGTCCGGCCATGTCCTGCCAGGTGGAATATGTTTTCGTCGGCAAGCCTGATTCGGAGAAGCTTTGGTTCGCCTGCGCGGGTTCTTCGCGCTGATCGGTCAGGACAGACCCTTTAAGGATAGGCCCTTTAAGGACAGACATGGGACGCCTCCACACAAGTTATTCGGCCCCGTTCCCCTTTTTCATCTCCACCAGCTTCTGCCTCGCACGTCGTCGGTGCAAGAGAAGGTCGTGTGAAAAAGTTGAGAACGAACCCTTCCAGAACTCCTGACCTGTGATCTTGTTCCGCGGCGAAAATTTGTTCTTCAATTTGCAATGATGCAGCGCAAAGAACGTGATGGTGTATAGAATGCCGACAGGATTTTGGGCACACACATGGTTCATCAACCGCTCATCTGGGTTCTGACCGACCACCGCGCCGGCAATGTCGCGCAAGCCGTCGGCGTGGCGGAAGCTTTGAGTCGCCCCTTCACGACGAAGGCGATCCACTACAATCCGCTTGCAAGCCTGCCCAACGCCGTGATTGGGGCCAGTGCGCTCGGATTGACACCCGAGACGCGGCAACAGCTGCAAGCGCCGTGGCCTGATGTGGTCATCGCCGCTGGACGGCGCACGGGACCGGTCGCGCGCTGGATCAAGCGGCAGAATCCCCACGTGCTCCTCGTGCAAATCATGAATCCCGGCCGGCGCGGCGCCCAGGACTTCGATCTCATCGCGGTGCCGCGCCACGACTGCGAGCTGCCAGATGGCGATGCCGCCAACATCATGCGCATCACCGGCGCGCCTCATCGCCTGACGCCCGAGAAATTGAAGGCCGCTGCCAACGCCTGGGCCCCGCGGTTGGAGAGCGCCCCGCGTCCCTTCATCGCCATCATCATCGGCGGGGCTACCCACAGCAGACCGTTTCCGACAGCACTTGCGAGTGAACTGGGACACCAAGTCCATCAGATGGCTGCGGCCGTCGGCGGCTCAGTATTGCTGGCCTCGTCGCGCCGCACCGGTGTTGAGGCAGAGCAGGCGTTGCTGGCGGCCATTCCCGAACCGCGCCACGCTTTTCTCTGGAGCCGTGGCGGGGACAACCCCTATGTCGGCTATCTGGCGCTGGCCGACGCGATTGTTGTGACGGGGGATTCTGTCTCGATGTGCTCAGAAGCCTGCGCCACCCCGGCAACGGTCTATATCTATGCGCCCAAGGGCATGGTGGCCGCTAAACACGCGCGCCTGCATCAGGAGCTCTATGACGCAGGGCTGGCCCAGCCCTTCGACGGCACATTCACGCAGGGGAGCCATGCGGCCCTCAACGCCGCGGGCGATGTAGCGCGTGCGGTGGACGATCTGATACACAGACGTTTCACAGTCCCTGTATAGGCCGTTCATGCCGCGCTTTGCCGCCAACGTTTCCATGTTGTTCACCGAGGTGCCGTTCCTCGACCGTTTTGTCGCGGCTGCCGATGCCGGATTTTCCGGAGTCGAGTGCCAGTTCCCCTATCATCATGATTCCAACGAAGTGGCCGACAAAATCGCGATGGCCGGCGTGACGCTGGCGCTGTTCAATGCGCCGCCGGGCGACTTCGCCGCCGGCGAGCGCGGTCTGGCCGCCATCCCGGGCCGCGAGTCCGAATTTCGCGAGTCCGTGGAAGTGGCGCTGAATTACGCCGACATGACCGAATGCACGCGCCTGCACATCATGGCCGGCTGCATCAGCGAAGATCACCGCACCCGCGCCATGGACACCTATCTCGCCAACCTCGCTGAAGCCGCCGACATGGCCCAGGCCGCCGGTGTGCAGATCCTGATCGAGCCTTTGTCGATGCCGGGCTATTTCCTCACCCGCCCGGATCAGGCGCTCGATATCCTGCGCCGCGTCGAGCACAGGAACCTCGCCCTGCAATACGACTTCCACCATGCCCAGCGCATGCAGGGCAACCTCGCCGAATTCTTCGAGAATAATTTCGCATCGATCGGCCATGTCCAGGTCGCCGGCGTGCCGGGCCGTCACGAACCCGACAAGTTGGGCGAGATCAACTGGAACTTCATCTTCGACATGCTCGATGCCCACGGCTATGACGGATGGGTCGGCGCCGAATACAATCCGCGCGGCGGCACGCTCGCGGGATTGGGCTGGGCGAAAGACTGGGGTATCGGCGTGGACGCCAAGCTCGCCAAGAAGCGCCGGTAATCTATGCCGCCCGCTACACTTTAATTTACGCGGCGAGGCTACGCCGCGCGCTTTAAGGCGCTATCGATCAAGAAACCCTGGAAGCAATCGACGCCGAGCGCCGCACCGGTGGTGAGCGCCTTCTGGCTGTCACAGCGGATCAGAATCGGCTGCAGGCCGCAGTCGATCATGTATTTGAAGGTCTTGCTGCGCTCTTTCAATATCTCCTCGGCCCCGTCACGCCACAGGACCTTGGCGTACTTCGCGCCGATGTAGTCGAGATCGACCAGGCCGAGCGTTTGGGGGAAGATTTTGTCCACGCCAATGCTGGCGCCCATCGCTTCGATCATGCCGCGCGCGATTTCGAACTCGTCGAAATGTTCGACAATATCCGCCTGGCGGAATTCGAAAGTCATGCGGGATAATTTATCTTTCGGCGTCTGGTCCATGAAATCGGCAAAAGCTGCCGTGAACACGGTTACCACGTTGACGTTAATGGAGAACGGCATGTCCGTCGTTTCCATCGCCTTGAAGGCGCGCAAAACGATCTGGTCGAGCACGCGGGTAAAGTCGTTGAACAAGGCACCCGAGGCGCGCATCTCAACGTCGATGAACAAGGGTTTGCGCAGGCTGTCCATGCTGATGAAATATTCGTGCATCCACGGCTCAGGCTGGCCGCTCTTGTTGCGCACCACAATCTGGTCGCGCATGAAGGCCTTGAGGAATTTATCTGAACCGAACTTCCGGAAAGCATGCAGCACGTTCTCAAGGTCTTCGGGCGACAGCGGGCGCAGCTGCTTTTGCGCCTGCGTCTCGGGGTCGGCGGCGCGCTGCGCATCGGCGGCGTATTTGGCCACGCGCTCGGCGGCGACGCGGTAGTGTTCCACCAGGTTGAACACCATCACGAAGCGATTCTGGTTGATAGAGCCGAAGTTCTCGGGGCAATGTCGCTCGACAACCTTCAAAAGCTCGACTTTGAAGTCGCGCACCAGGTCCATCAGCGGCTGGCCCGCGACGCGCACCAGCACTGCGAAGTCCGCGGGCGCAACTTGATAAATACGCAAGCCGCGCTGGCCGGCGAGATGACACAGGCCGTTGCCGATTTGCGCGACCATCTCGGGCGTATGCTTGGCTTGCGGCACGGCGCCGCCCAGGCTGATGATGATCAGCTGAACGCCGTCCACCGGCGTGTGACGCCATTGGCTCATGTCGTGGACGAGGGAACGCAAGTCATGCGGCTTGGTCAGTTCTGCGCGCGGATGCGCCACGACCTTTGGCGGCGATGTGTCGGTCATCGGAATTCCCCCAGCGCGGGTTGTTATATGGACCCCGGCCTCGCGCTGCACCATCTCTGGTAGGTGCAATATCTCTGTAATGCAACGGGCATAAAGGCGTAGGTCTTGTCCGGTTTTAGGACGCCGCTAAACCCATGAATCTTCTACTTTGAATGGCGCGCTGCGCTGCTGTCACGCTATCACCGGTTCTGATTTGAACCCCGAGAAAGCCGATCATTCCGATTCGAAACTAAAATGGTGGTTAGACGGCTGCCGGAGTCGTCGCGCTTACGGGCTTGGCTTTACCGGGGACGACGGTAACGGGAATGCCGATCTTGCCGGCGAATTTTCCCGTCACCGCTTCGACCAGTGGTCCGGGTTTGCGCCCGGGTGCGGCGCTCAACACCAGGATCGAAATCTCGGGATGCTCTTTCACCAGCTTGAAGAGTTCCTCGCGCCGGTTGCCCTTGCGCACATAGGTTTCCGGACGCCGTCCGGTTTCCTGCACGACGCGTAGCGCATGCAGCTTGAGGATATTCTCGGCGTCCTGTTGGGCCTCCTGTTCGACCATTTCGCTGACGAACTTCCAGTGATGGAAGTCGGTGTCGATTTGATACACGTACAGCAGCGCCACGCGTCCTCCGGTCAGGCGCGCACGCGTGCAGGCATAGTGGATGGCGGCCGGCAGCTCTTCGGAATCATCAACAACTATCAAGAAGAGGCGATGGGCCTCGCGGCCCGGCCCGGCGGGCGGAGGCAATGGAAAGAGTTGCGATGGTTCCGGGAAATTCATCGCCGTCGTTCAGGTCTCGTAAGCGAAGCCGCTCGACGCCCAGGCGATAAAACCGCCTTCCATGCGTTTGATCACACCCTTATATCCCGCAGTGACGGCTTTTTCCGCGGCCAGTCCACACCGTCTTCCGCTGCGGCAATGGAAAACCAGGTGCTTACCCTTGGGATCGGGAATGGCGGCGGGGTCGAAGGTCGACAGCGGCATCAGGATGGCATCTGGAATATGGGCTTCGTCCCACTCGTTCTGCTCGCGCACATCGATGATGACGGCGTTGTCCTCGGCGCGCCATTCATTGATCTGGGCGGGGCTGACATAAAAAACCTGGTTCGGGGGAAGCGGCATGCATGTCTCCGGTAAGCTCTAATTATGTCCCAGCTTAGGGCAGCCGGGGCCATTCCGGGAATAGGCGTCTCGCGCTTCCTCTGTGTATAGTAGTGAACGGAAAAGGAAATTCTTTCATGAAGCCGGTAAAAACAGCGGTCGGCGCGTGGCTCAAAATTGTCCTCGGCGCCGAGATCGCCATGGGACCCGGCAAGGCCGACCTGCTCGATCACATCATCGCCACGGGCTCCATCGCGGCCGCGGGCCGGCGCATGAAAATGAGTTACCGCCGTGCTTGGCTGCTGGTCGATGAGATGAACCACATGTTCAAGTCGCCGGTGGTCACGACCGCCAAGGGCGGCAAAGGCGGCGGCGGCGGCGCGGTACTCACGCCCCTGGGGCGCGATGTGCTTAGCCGTTACCGCAACATGCAGGCGGCAACCGAAAAGGCCATTGCCGGCGATCTGAAGGTGCTGAAGAACGCGCTCGCGGCCAAACGGCGCGCCTAAACGCCGCGTTTAAAGGCAAGTTTGAGACCGCCCCACACGCCGCCGGCCTCGAAGTAGCGTATTCCCCACAGGCAGCCGAACAGCATGCCGGCAATGGCCAGGACCGCGCTGACCGACAGCGTCGATAGCCCCGACAGCCCCTGGCCGAAGGTGCAGCCAAGTGCGATGGTGCCGCCGAAGCCCATCAGCACCGCGCCGATGAGATTGCGCGGAATTTCTTCCCGCGCGGTGAAGGTCTCAAGCGCCAGGTTGCGGGTCAGCGCGGCAGCGACGAAAGCGCCCAGCGGCACACCGACGATGGCGGTCATGGCAAAGACGGACGGGCTATAGTCCTTTTTCAGAACCAGAAAAAAGTCGCCCATGGGGCCGGCGAAGTTGAGCGCCGTTGTGCCACCGTTCGCGGTCCAGGCGAGGGGAATCGCCAGCCCGATCACGACGCTGGCGATGAACTGATCGCGCGTGCTGCGAAACCAGCTGTCTTTCAAGCAAAACACGATCAAGCCGCCGCCGATGACCGCGGTCACCAGCCAGCGGGCCACTTCGGCATCCAGCATCGGGATCGTGCCCAGGATGCGGTGCAAGGCCTCGGGTGCGATCATCACGTCGAGCCGTCCGTGGCGGGCAAGGGCTTCGTTGAGCGGCGCCAGAAAGCCCTCGGTGGTCAGCGCGGCGGTGACGCCCACGACGAGCACGATCACCAAGGACTTCACCGAGCCCGCGCCCAACCGCACAAGGGCCCGGTTGACGCAGCCGCCTGCCAAAGCCATGCCGAAGCCGAAACATACGCCGCCGGCAATGGTCGGCAGCCAGAGGATATAGGGCGCCAGGATACGGTCGATGTGAATCAGGCCGGCTGCATCCAGGCTTTGCGTGCCGACGAGCGCCACGCCGGCGGCCATCATCCAGGCGCGCATCCGCCGCCAATCGCGGGCAAACAGAATGTCGGATACGCCGCCCAGGGCGCAGAAATTACTGACAAAGGCGGCCGCGCCGACCACAGCGCCAATGCCAAGTCCGGCGAGAGCAATTAAAGTACCAGCCGATATACTCTGCACGTCCAAATCTCCGGTTCCGCCGGGCAGACTATAGGTGTTTGTTTATGACGCAACCCGATGCCGTGATTGTCATCGACGCCCGCGGGCTCAACTGCCCGCTGCCGGTGCTGCGTCTGCGCAAGCGCCTGCAAAGTATCGCGGCCGGCCAGACGGTGGAACTGATAGCCACGGACCGTGCGGCCTTGCGGGATGTTCCGGCCTTCTGCGCCAGCCAGGGCCACGCCGTGGCGACGCTTTCGGATGCAGGCGAATTGCGCTTTTGCGTCCGAAAGGCCATTACAACCCCTTGATTTTGGACGCTTATTCTACCCCGCGCGGTTTGTCGCGTTCGACGTCGCGATAACGGTATTGCAAGGCGACCATGGTCGCCTTCACCGGGCGCAGTGTGAAGCCGACAATAATGGTGATGACTGGAGGCCACAGCACCATGTGCACCCACAAAGGCGGCTCGACCTTGAGTTCGAACACCAGCGCCATGACTGCCATGAGGATGCATAGGGGCAGCATGATGAAGAAAGCTGGCCCGTCGCCGGTATCGTTGCCCGCGAACGATAGACCGCAGTTGGTGCAGGCGGGAGCGATGGTCAAGTAGCCGTTAAACAGCGGCCCTTTGCCGCAGCGCGGGCAACGACACCCAAGCCCTGCGACAAGCAGCGGTGCACCGGCTCTGGCTGCGGTCATGATGGCCTCCTGTGATGTCGTGACGGTAAAAGAAAAAGGGCCGGTCTAAAACCGGCCCTTTTGCATTGCTGTGGGGCTGTTTTAGCCGCCGAGCGCGCGCACCGGGGGGCCCAGCAGCCAGTAGACCCACACGAACAGGAACAGCCACACCACGTCGACGAAGTGCCAGTACCAGGCAGCGGCCTGGAAGCCGATGTGCTTGTGCGGGCTGAACTGATTCTTCGAGGCGCGGAAGCCGCAGACGATCAGGAACACGGTGCCCACGAAAACGTGGAAGCCATGGAAGCCTGTCGCCAGGTAGAAGGCCGACGGATAGATGCCGTCGGTCAGCTTGAAGGCCGCATGATGGTATTCGTAAGCCTGCAGGCTCAAGAACAAGGCGCCCAGGGCCGCGGTGATGAAGATCCATTTGGCGGCGGCTTTGTTGTTACCGCGTTCGATGAACAGGTGCGCGCGGGTGACGGTGCCGCCCGAGGTCAGCAGGATGACAGTGTTGTAGAAGGGCAGGTCCCAGGCGTTCAGCGGCGTAATGGTTTCCGGCGGCCACATATGCGTGGTGGTCGAGAAGCCCAGCGCGTTATGGAAGAAGGCCCAGAAGAAGGCGACGAAAAACATCACTTCCGATGCGATGAACAGCGCCATTCCCATGCGCAGTCCGGTGCTGGTCTCGGCGGAGTGGGCGTGTTCGACAACCGACTCCTTGATTACGTCGCGCCACCACATCACCATCGTGAACAGCACGAGGGCGAGACCCGGGATGATCTTGAAGATGCCCATTTCCATGCCGAGCACCGGCATCTTGTGGAAATAGAAGACCGCGCCGACGGCCATGACCAGTGCGCCGAACGCGCCCAAAGCGGGCCACGGACTCGGATTCACCATGTGGAAGGGATGTTTGGCGTGTGAGCTCATCGGCAAAGTCCTTTATTCGCTAATTGCCTTAGTCGTTACGTGCTTGGTCGGTATCAATCGCGTTATTTTTCCACCGGCGCGCTGAAGACCGGCGCCAGCTTAATTTTGGCGCCGTCTACAGAAGCGATCGGCTCTTCCTTCTGCGCCTTGAAGAAAGTGTAGGAGAGCGTGATGGTGCGCACTTCGTCGGTCGTCGCGTTCTTAACCAGCGCCGGATCGATGAAGAAGGACACGCCCATATCAACTGTCTGACCGGGCTCGAGGGCCTGCTGTTGAAAGCAGAAGCACTCGATCTTGGTGAAGTACTGGCCGATCTTTTCCGGAGTCACGTTGAACATGGCGCTGCCGGTGATGGCATGGTCGCTGTTATTGGTCGCGCGGTAAAAGATGGTCTTGGTCTCGCCGAGCTTCATCGTGACCGACTTCTCGACCGGCTTGAAGGTCCAGGGCAGGGCCTTATCGACATTGGCATCAAAGCGCACAGTCATGTCGACGTCGGCCGTGCTCGCCGATCCCGATGTCGCGCGGTTGGTCGTGCCTTCCCAGCCAAGCTTCTGGCACAAGAGGCTGTAGACCGGCGCCATGGCGAATGCAAAGCCGACCATGGCCCCGGCGACGGCCAGCGTGGCCGTCCCCAGGAGCGCATTGCGCCGGTTCAGTTTGCGTTTGTCCATAACAGACCCGGTCCCAGATCCTTGGTCTTACTCGGCCGGGTGCGCGGCGGCGTGCGCCAGCACCGGCGGCTCTTCGAAGGTGTGGAAGGGCGCCGGCGAAGCGACGGTCCATTCCAGCGTGGTCGCGCCTTCACCCCAGGGGTTAGCGACTGACTTTTCACCCCAGAAGATGCTCTTGACGGCCATGAAGATGAAGAACAGCGAGCCGACGCCGGCGATGTACGCGCCGATCGACGAAACGTAGTTCCAGCCTGCGAAGATATCCGGATAGTCGATGTAGCGGCGCGGCATGCCTGCCAGGCCCAGGAAGTGCTGGGGGAAGAAGGTCAGGTTGACGCCGACGAAGGTGATCCAGAAGTGGGTCTTGCCGGCCCACTCGGGGAACACGCGGCCGGTCATCTTGTCGAACCAATAGTAGAAGCCGGCGAAGATCGAGAACACGGCGCCCAGCGACAGCACGTAATGGAAGTGCGCGACGACGTAGTAGGTGTCGTGCATCGCGATATCCATGCCGGCGTTGGCCAGGACGACGCCGGTGACGCCGCCGACGGTGAACAGGAAGATGAAGCCCACGGCCCAGACCATCGGCGTGCGGAACGAGATCGAGCCGCCCCACATCGTCGCGATCCAGCTGAAGATCTTCACGCCCGTGGGCACCGCGATCGCCATCGTGACGGCGATGAAGTAGGCGCGGTAATTGACGCCCATGCCCACCGTGTACATGTGGTGCGCCCAGACGACGAAGCCGACCACGCCGATCGAGGCCATTGCGTAGGCCATGGCGAGGTAGCCGAACACCGGCTTGCGGCTGAACGTCGAGACGATGTGGCTGACGATGCCGAAGCCGGGCAGGATCATGATGTACACTTCGGGGTGGCCGAAGAACCAGAAAAGGTGCTGCCACAAGAGCGGGTCGCCACCGGCGCGCTGGTCGAAGAAGGCCGTTCCGAAATTGCGGTCGACCAGCAGCATGGTCAGGGCGCCGGCCAGCACGGGGATGGCGAGCAGCAAGAGAACGGCGGTGATCAGCGTGGCCCACACGAACAAGGGCATCTTGTGCATGGTCATGCCGGGCGCGCGCATGTTGAGGATGGTGGTGATAAAGTTGGTCGCACCAAGGATCGACGAAGCGCCGGCGAGGTGCAGCGCCAGGATGGCGAAGTCGACGCTGGCGTCGGGCGAGCCCGAGATGCTGGACAACGGCGGATAGAGCGTCCAGCCGGTGCCGGCACCTTGCCCCACCGTCATCGACAGGATCATGAGGACCAGAGCCGGGGGCATAAGCCAGAAAGAGATGTTGTTCATGCGCGGGAACGCCATGTCGGGCGCGCCGATCATCATCGGCATCATCCAGTTGCCGAAACCACCGATCACCGCCGGCATGACGACGAAGAACACCATCAAGAGGGCGTGCGCGGTAACCAGCACGTTATAGAAGTGCTTATCGGTGATGTACTGCAGGCCGGGTTCCATCAGCTCCATGCGGATCATTATGGAGAAGGCGCCCCCGAACAGGGATGCGACCACCGAGAACACCAGGTACATCGTGCCGATGTCCTTGTGGTTGGTGGAGAACAGCCACCGGCCGATACCCGTCGGGGTATGGTGGTCGTGGCTATGGTCGGCGTTTGCGTCGTGGGTGGCAGCGCTCATGAAGGAATCTCCGGAAATCTTTTAAATCGCGGGCCGGTTACTGTTTCGGCAGTTATTGGGCAGCGAGCTTGACGTTTGACGGGGCCGAGTCGGCGTTAGCCTGCTTCTTCTCGGCAACCCACTTTTGGAACTCTTCTTTGCTAACCACATCCACCACGATCGGCATGTTGGAGTGATCGACGCCGCAGAGTTCTGAGCACTGGCCATAGAAGCGGCCGAGCTTGGTGGGGCGCGTCCAGCTTTCGTTGATGCGGCCGGGCATGTTGTCCAGCTTCACGCCGAATGCCGGCACGGCCCAGGCGTGGATCACGTCGGTGGCGGTGAACAGGATGCGGATGTTGGTGTCAATCGGCAGGACAACGTGGTTGTCGGTCTCGAGCAGGCGATGTTGGCCCTTGGCGAGGTCGATTTCCTCGGGCAGCAGCGACAGGGCGTCGAAGGAGACTTCGCTGTCGGTGTACTCATAAGACCAGTACCACTGGTTACCGGTGACTTTCAGGGTCATTTCGGCTTCGTTGGTGCGATCCATGAAGTAGAGCAGCTTGTAGGAAGGCACCGCGACGACCACCAGGACCAGGACCGGAATGGCCGTCCAGATCACCTCAAGCAGGGTGTTGTGCGACCACTTGGCCGGCACCGGATTGGCTTTCTCGTTGAAACGGAAGATGCAGACCAGCAGGAGCGCCAGAACAAACAATGTAATGGCGGTGATCACCCACATCAGAAAGGTGTGGAAACTCACCAGGCGCTCGGCGACCGGCGAGGCGGGGGTTTGCAGCCCAAGCTGCCAGGGACCCGGGAAGGAGGGCTGGGGCATTTGCTCTTGCGCCCAAGCCGGCAATGTCAGGAAAAGAAAGCTCGAAACAGCGGCGCTGGCCGCCAAAACTATACGAGTCACACTCGGTCTCCATTGCAATCACACAGGGTGAGGGCCCTTATTAGAGGTCCGCCCGCGCGGTTCAACTCAAAATTTTCGAGGTAAATTGGCTTTTATCGTTATTTCCCCGAGGGTTAACCGAGAGCCCGATCCCCGACCTCTCACCCACGGGCGCGAGACTAACCGATGGAACCCCCCGGCGTAAAGCCGTGAGAAACAGTAGGGTCTTGCGAGGGGAGATTGATCTGATCAGTCATGTCTCAGACACATTAATCTTCGCCGCGCGCGGGGCCCTCACGGTGCGCAGGTGGCAGCATTAAAGGGTTTTCCCCAAGGGGCGCGTCGGCTACACAAGCGCAGCATTTCTTAATCTTAGGACGACCGTGACCAATCCCACCCCGCCTGAGTCAGACAAATCCGCGCGCCGCAGAAACATCATCGTCGCCGTACTCGCGGTCGGGGTTTCACTGTTCATGTATTTATCGTTCATCCTTAAGACGGCTATCAAAGGCCCATAAAGCTCCGTTTTCTACTGAGCCTGGGGCCGCGCGCTTTTTGTGTTTCCACTGATTTCGGGTTTGCCATGACCGCAGCGACCGTCTTGCCGCACGTCAACGCCGTGCTCAACACGCTTTCGACGATCCTCATCGTGATCGCCTTTGCCTTCATCAAGTCCGGTAACCGCGATATGCACCGCAAGTTCATGATCGCGGCCATCGGCGTCTCGGCGGTCTTTCTCGCGTGCTACCTGACCTATCACTTCACCGCGCCGATTTTCGTATTTCCCGGCACGGGCTGGACGATCCCGGTTTATTACACGCTGCTGATCACGCATGTGATCCTGGCTGTTGCCGTCACGCCGATGGTCGCGGTGACCGCCTGGCGTTCGCTGCACGGCCGCTTTGAAAGCCACAGAAAGATCGCCCGCTGGACGTTGCCCATCTGGCTCTACGTGACGGTGACCGGCGTGGTGATCTATGTCATCCTTTATCACGTCTATCCGCCGGCCGTTGTCTAGTCGACCGCACGTTCCGTTTCACCTTTATCTCCGGGCGAATTGCTGATTCATGGACGATAGAGACGTCATTGCGCGATCGTTGCCGCCGCCGGTGGATGTTCCCGTGGACGGCCATTTTGCCGGCAAGCTGACGCCGCAGCTGCGCAGCGAACTCTACGGCTGGGCCGCGCTGCCGCTGGCGGCACTGGCGCTGGCGGGCATCCTCGCACTGCTGCTGGCGCTCGCGCGCATGCCTGGCGCCGAGATGATCTTTCCCTGGACCGGCCAGACGTTCTTTCAAAAGCTGCTGGTGGTTCACGTCACCTTTGCCTTCGTTGTTTGGTATCTTGGCGTGCAGGGGGCCTTGACCATTGTCGTCACCGCGCAATCCGTCGGCGAAGAGATGGGCGGCTTGGCAGTGTTTGTCGGCCGCGTCGCGGTTTTTGGCTTTGGCGCCAGTTTCATTCTGCTGCTGATTCCGGCTCTGGCCGATCTCGGCGACCCCTCGATCAACAACTACATTCCGCTGCTGGTCCACCCCTTGTATTTCGCCGGCCTCGGGCTTCTGGCCGTTTCGCTGGCGCTGCCGATCCTGCGGTTGCTGATCTTCCTGTCGCGCCAGCGCTTCGTGGAAGCGGGCACCTTTGGAGTCGCCTGCGCCGGCGTTATCTATCTCATTGCCCTTGTATGTTTTGGCGCGGCCTGGCTCACCATGCCGGCCAACACCGGCATTGTCGGCGCGGCTGAGTACCTGATGTGGGGCGGCGGGCACATCCTGCAATTTGCCAACACCGCGCTGATGCTATGCGGCTTCTATCTGCTCGCGCGCGTGGCCTTGGGCGAGACCCCGCTGCCGGCGCCGTGGTTCAAGGCCATGATGCTGCTGCTGGTTGCCGCCGCCGCCGCCGGCCCACTGCTGTATCTCAGCTACGCTGGCGGCAGTCCCGCCATGCGCCTGACTTTCACGCATCTTTTTTGGTATGCGCTGCCGGTGCCGGCCACGGTTGTGCTCGGCAGCGTTGCATTGCTGCTCATCCGCCGCCGCCGCGACGTCTGGAGCGGCGCACCCGAAATTAAAGCTGTCGCCGCCGCGCTCATCCTGTTTTCCTTCGGCGGGGTCATCGGCTTTTTCGAGGGCTCGGTCGATACGCGCACACCCAGCCACTATCACGCCATGCTGATCGCCGTGACGCTGGGCTTCATCGCGCTGTACTTCGGGCTATTCTTGCCGCTCCTCCATCGGCGCACCGAACGGCGGCGTCTGCGGACCGCCATGTACTTCCTTTTGGGCGGTGGGCAGTTCGTCCACTCCCTCGGGCTTTATATCGCGGGCCTCGAAGGCGTCGCCCGCAAGACCGCGGGGGCAGCCCAGGATTTGGACACCACCACCAAAATCACATTCATGGTGATTGAGGGAATCGGCGGCATGATCGCGGTGACCGGCGGCATCATCTTCATCGTGCTGGCGGGCAAATTACTGTTGGCAAAGGCCGGGCTTGATGTTACGGCAGACCGCAGCCTGGGCTCCGCCCGGCATGGGGCTTAATAAGTACTATATTTCAAGGGCTTGCTAAAAGCCTGGGAACACAGCTTTGCAATTCCGCAGCTACCTTGAGCTGATGAAGCTTCGCATCGGCTTCCTGATCGCCCTCAGCGCTATGGCCGGCTATGCCGCCGTAGCCACCAAGGTCGATGGCTGGCAGCTCGTGATCCTGTTCGTCGCCATGCTGCTCGGCTCGTCGGGCTCGGCGGTCTTCAACCAATTCTACGACCGCGATCTTGACCGCCTGATGCCGCGCACCGCGCGCCGTCCGCTGGCCGTGGGCACCGTCGGTGACGCGCGCGCCGCGCTGTGGTTCGCCGGCGCCTTGCTGCTCACCGGGTGCCTTATAGCGCTGCTAGCGTTCAACTGGATCGTCGCCGCCCATCTGTTCGCCGGCGCCTTCGTCTACGGCATTGTGTACACCGTCTGGCTGAAGCGCCTGCACTGGACCAACATCATCATCGGCGGTGCCGCCGGCAGCTTTGCCGTTCTCGCCGGTGCCGCGGCGGTCGATGCCTCGCAATGGCTGCTGCCGACGCTCATGGCCATAACGCTCTTCCTCTGGACGCCATCGCATTTCTGGTCGCTCGCCATCCTCATCAAGGACGACTACGCCAAGGCCGGCGTGCCGATGCTGCCGGTGGTGCTGGGCGATGCCGCCTGCGCCAAATGGATTTTTGCCAACACCATCGCGCTGGTGATCTCGGCCTTGCTGCCGACGCTCTTCGGCGAGTTGGGCGTGCTGTATGCGGTTGTCTCCACGGCCTTCGGCGCGCGCTTCCTCTGGCTCAACTGGCTGCTGGTGCGCGATCCGTCGCGCGAACTGGCCAAGCGCAACTTCCTGTTCTCGATGCAGTACCTGGCGGGCGTGTTCCTCGCCGTGGTCATCGACAAACACGTCTCGCTGGCCACGTTCGGCTTCTAGTTTAAGTCCACCGCGAACTTCTTGAGGTCGGTCAGCGCTGTGTGTTCCAGCGCACCTTCATGGGTGGCCGCCAGCACCACTTTCGGCGCACTGTTGGCTTCGAAGGCTTCCTGCCAGCGCGGCGCGCAAAGGCACCAGCGGTCGCCCGGTTTCAGGCCCGGGAATTCGTATTCCGGCATGGGCGTCGAAAGGTCATTGCCGGCGGCTTTGCTGTAGGCCAGGAACTCCGCCGTCATGACCACGCAGACAGTGTGGGAACCGCGGTCGGCAGGCCCGGTGTTGCAGCAGCCGTCGCGAAAGAAGCCTGTGATCGGCTTGACCGAACAGATCACCAGCGGGCCGCCCAGCACATTCCTGGCCGGTCGTTGCGGCTCACTCATATCACGCATTGCTGTCTCCATCGGGCGGAACGTTCCGCCATTATGAACATTATATTGGGGCGTGAGCCGACTTCCAGTTTACCCGCAGGCGTCGCCTGCGCGAAAGTGGCCGAGATGAGAAAAGCCATACCATCCTTCGCGGTGTTCGTCCTCTTTGCTGCCGCTCCGGCAGCAGCGGCCGAGACGCCGTCCGCGTCGCCGCCGGCCGTGGAAAGCATTGGGGCGCCGCCTACCGCCGTCGCCGCCGTAAACCCCATCACACTCTATGGGCCGGATATGGCTTTCGATGTGCTGCGCAACGGCAAAAAGGTCGGCGACCAGACTATGACCTTCGCGCGCGACGGCGTCGGTGACCTGCACGTCAAGGTGCAATTCCATATCGAGATCGACATCCTGTTCATCAAGGGCGCCTATACCTTCGACTATAGTGCTGCCGAAATCTGGCGCGACAACCAGATGATCTCGATGGCAGCCCAGGTCAATGACAACGGCAAGGCGGTCAAGACGATGGCGCGGCTCGAGGGCGGCGTTTTCAAAATCGAAGGCAGCCACGGCACCACTTTCACGGATCACTGGTTGTTCCCGACCAACCACTGGCACCATGGCCAGGTGGACGCTACGTCGTTGCTGAATACACTGACCGGCAAGGTGGTACGGGTGACGATCGCGCGCAAAGGTATCGACAATGTTGAAACCGCTCAGGGCAGCGTCGAGGCCGAACATTTCACCTACAACGGCGACCTGCACGATATCGATGTATGGTACGATATCGCCGGACGCTGGGTGAAAATGAGTTTCAAAGCCAAGGATGGCTCAGTCATTGAATACATCTGCCGCAAATGCGGATTACTCGGGCAGCCTTAAGTGAGCACCGGACGCCTCTGGATTACCGGCGCGGGCAAGGGTATCGGGCGCGCCGTCGCCTGGGATTATGCCGTGCGCGGCTGGACCGTTGCGGCCAGTGCCCGCACGCTGGCGGATCTCACCGCGTTGGCCGATGAGGTTGTAGCCGCGAAATTGCCCGGCAGAATCGTCGCGTTCCCTTGCGACGTCACCGATCACGACGGCATGAAACAAACCTTCAAAGCGATAGAGCAGGACCTGGGCGCGCTGGATCAGGTGATCTTCAATGCCGGCACACATATTCCCAATGCGGTGACCAACTTTAGCGTGGCGC